>NZ_PDYS01000039.1:0-3463 GCF_002743155.1 Sporosarcina sp. P1 | reverse complement strand
TACAACAAAGAAAAAGCCCTAGGATCGCGGCAACAATCAAAGGACTTTCTCTCAAATTAAAAAATTTTCGCATGTCTATTATAACATAGGTAGTGCTTTTTTTTGCTTTTTTCAACTTATTCTTTCAAATAAAACTGTGCCGCAAACGTTTGCGGCACAGTTTTTTTCATATGAAGTTTACTTTCGAAATCACTCCAAACGCATAGTGGTGATGCACGTGTTGTCCCCATCGAATGTAGTAATTTCAGCTACAGTTTCTTTCGTGTCTTGTTTGATTGTGACTGTGAATGTATCATCACGCGGCAGCCATAAGTCGATAAATCCATTCGCCTCAGTTGTCTTAACTTCATCGAGAATTACATTACCTTCTGAATCTTCTATATGCACATCGAAATCTTCCTCAACGAGTTCACCTTGGCAACCTGTTAGACTATGGACGTCGCACGGGTGTGTAGTGTTCACGAAAGGAGCAATCGATACAAAAAACTCATCTTCTGGCAGATCGTACGTTGTAACTTTTTTATCATCATCCGTGACGATCAGTTCAGACGATGTAATAGAAGCAGACGCAGCTACAGCATTTCTAACGGTATAGTCGTTCACTAATTCTTTAATGTCCACTGATTCTTGTGGGGCTTGTGGGGTTTGTGCTTCGTTATTGGCATTTTCTTTACTACAACCGACTAATAAAGCGGTGACCAGTAGCAACATAGCCATCATTTTTCCTTTCATCGTATCACGACCTATTCATTTTATTTTGGTAGCTGTTTAGCAAGATCAAGATTCCGTACTTATGAAGAGAACATGTAGCGCAAGTTCTGCCTTTTATGTATAGTGTACATGATCCGAACGTAAGTACAATGAAAAGAGCTGCGCTAGGCAACTCTATCGTTTGTTAATTACTGTTCTGATAACTCATCTTCCACAACCCATTTGTGATTTTGCACTTCTTCTCCATCTGTAGTAGACGCATAATCGATCATATAGACAGTAGTCTTCTCGGCTGATTCAATTTCTGCTTTCGCGCCTTCCATACCTGCCATATGATCGGCGAGTACGGTCACTTCAGTTCCCTTTTCAAGCGGAGCAGGTGCGGGATCTTCTATTTCTTCATGAACGACCCATTTATGATCGATCACTTTCTCACCACCATCTGTCGGTGGGTAATTGATGGAATATGCAGTCGTATCAAATGCGCCCACTATAGTTGCAGTGGCGCCCTTCATCCCTTCCATATGATCCGTTTCAATAATGGCTTCAGATCCAACGGGGTATGTCGGGTTTTCAGCTTCCATTAAACCTTCAGGAATACTTCCATCGCTAGAATGGTCCATTCCTTCCATATCATTATGTGAAGTTTCTTCACTCTTAGCAGGTTCTTGTTCTTTTGGCGTGGTCTCTCCACATCCTGCAAGCACTAGAGCAAACGCGGCACTTAGTGTAAGTACTTGTTTTTTCATCAGATTCACTCCTTCATAAAATTAATACTAGTATAACAATCTCTTATCTTTCTTTGGGCTAAATCCCTAAACTCCTTAGAAACTCCTTAATTGTAATAACGTCCAATGGAAAAAGACTTGCATGATTTTAGTACAACTACCGCCAGCCATGCACGTAATGGGTGCTTTCTGCATACATTTTCGATACATTTATCTTATACTGCTCAATAGAGTAAAGGGGCGCATGCTATGAAGAAAATTTCAACGAAGTTAGCGGCTTCATTTATTATTTCCTTTCTTATTATGGATACATTGCTGATGGTGTATTTACATCAGACCATCACACATGCTCGGGTGGATGAAGAACTAGATCGACTTTTAAAAACAGGTAGCAACCATCGAAATGTCTTGGAAGATAATTTTACTGAAACGACGTTGCAGCATATCATTCTAATGGAAAGCGGTGGTGAACGAGACGTCGCTATTCTCGATAATAGTGGACAGATCGTCCAGCATTCATTGGAAAATGAAGAGGTCCTCACGCCTTATTTGAATCAATTACATGAAAAGCAACCGAAGCAAGATACTATATTGCCAGTTGATTGGGAAAAGATTCCTTACCTCGTCAGCGTGCATCCATATGAGGCGAAAGGACATGCTGGGACTCTCGTCATGCTTCAAAGTACCATTCCTATACGTCAACTTGTCAATCAACTCAATATTCATTTTCTACTTGCTGGTGGCGGCAGCATTGTCGTTCTATTTATGGTCTACTTATTACTATCTAAATGGTTGACACGTCCACTCATTCGCATGAAAGAAGCGACGGAGCAGATGAGCGAAGGATTGTACGATGTGGACTTGCCGAAGTTTTCGAATGATGAACTGGGAGAATTGGCAGCTTCCATTCGGAAATTATCGAATGATTTAAGCCGCGTCAAACGCGAACGAAAAGAGTTTCTCGCGTCTGTATCTCACGAAATGGGCACTCCCCTTACGTACTTAATCGGCTATGCCAAAGTGGCTCAGCGCACAGAATTGAATGATACGGAGCGATTTAACTACTTATCGATTATCGAAGAAGAGGCTGAGCGCTTAAAAACACTTGTGAAAAACTTAATGGACCTCGCTCAAATGGATGAAATGACGTTCACTGTGACGAAATCCGAATTCTCCGCTGACGCGTTCATCCGAGATATTGTCCAACTTGTCCAACCATCATTTGATTTGAAAGGAATTACGCTGCTGATTGAACAAGTCCGCGATTTCCCTCTAGTGGCAGATCGAATGCGACTTGAACAAATTATTCTTAATCTGTTAGACAATGCGCTTCACTATTCTGAAACTGGCAGTACGGTAATCGTTCGTGCTTTTCAAGATAAAAAGCATACGGTTTTACAAGTCCAAGACAGTGGGTGTGGTATTGCAGTTGAGAATCAGCAACAAATATTCGAAAAATTGTATCGTGTCGAGAAATCACGTTCCCGTTCGTTCGGCGGTGCGGGTCTTGGTTTAGCGACAGTGAAGGAATTAACAGAAGCACATGGTGGCACTATCGAAGTACAGAGCGAATTGGATAAAGGTAGTATCTTTACGGTACGATTAAAATAGGAGTTGGTGATCCAAATGAAAACCATTTTGCTTATTGATGATGAACAACGCATGCTCGATCTGCTAGAACTATTCCTCGCTCCACACGGATATCGCTGTTTGCAAGCGACGGACGGCCAAAAAGCACTTGAAGTGTTCAAAACGGAGGACGTACATCTCGTCCTCCTCGATGTGATGATGCCTGGCATGGATGGATGGGAAGTTTGCCGTAGAATTAGAAAAATTTCAGATGTACCGGTCATTTTATTAACGGCTCGTTCCGATAAATCAGATGTGGTAAAAGGACTCGACCAAGGTGCGGATGATTATATTACGAAACCATTTGACGAACGCGAACTCACAGCAAGAGTACGTGTGGCATTACGACGTACAGAAGAAGAAAATCAACCAAAGACCATTCAAGAAGGCCCATT
>NZ_PDYS01000038.1:0-4882 GCF_002743155.1 Sporosarcina sp. P1 | reverse complement strand
ATCATAGCACTCGTGATAACTCCTACAACTAATGAAAATAGTAGTAAACCCAACATACCCAACACTCTTTTCCAGTTACTAGATTTTGTTACATACTATGTATACGGATAGGGTAGGAAATCGTTTCATATTTACTTCAATTAAAAAACGAGTTATTTAATGTGTAATGATCAAACAGCCGAATTAAAGCACAGTGCCGTTAAGTTAACGTCAGTCACGTAGTACAAAAGTAAAATTCAAACAAATCATCTAGATTTTTTTTGTTACAATAATAGTACGTTATGAAAAAGATAATCGTTGTTCAACAATGGGCCCAGATTCTAAAAAGGGGATGTTCAAATGTTAAAACGAACTTTATGTTGCGCTACTTGCAATCGAGAAATTCAAGGAGCGGAAGAAATCTATGCAAAGATGAAAGCTCCAAAGCAATAGCATGATGGTTGAAATTAAAGCGTATTTGAAAAAAGAAAGTACTGTTTTTTGTGTAGATTGTGTAGATCAAAATATAGCAAATGAATATTCTTTATAAATACTCGATTTTTCGGAGGACGAACTAGATGATAACGAAAGTGGAAATAATAGACCAGCCATATTCAGGCCAATACCAAGAGAGAATTTATGATGTGAAAAGTCCATGAAACTCCCAAAGTTGGACATGGATGAAATTTGAGAATGAGGATTTTAATGAATGGTGTGGGGAATTCAGAGGGGCGCCGCGGGCTGTTGCATTATCGAAGAAATATAACACGGTTCTAGTTCTCACTTCAGATTATCTATTTCAATTGGATGGTCTTAGTGGAGATGTAATCGAATATGAATCTAACCATCTTTATAAAAGTTTAACTGTAACTCCATCCGGGGAATTCCTAATAGCTGATGATTATACTATTCAAAAGATCGAAGCCAATTTAAAAGATAAAGTACTTTTGGAAAATCCAATAGAAATGATCGATATGATTACATTTACTGGTTGGATCAATAATAAGTTATCCATCACATGTAAGGAGTCAATGAACTGGGACAATACTTTTTTGTTGGAACTTGATGGGGATACACTAGAAATAACTAGTAAAGACTTTACGTAATACCTAATTTGCGTTTGTAATTTTCTTATTCAAGTTAGGGGGTGCCTTTCCAAAAGAATGGCACCCCCTTCATTTATTAAAAGCATACTATAAACTGACCTTTTTATAATTTCCATTTTATCCTTGCATATATAACGAGCATCAAAAAGTTCGCGGCCGCACTAATAGCCGTACCATAAGCGATTGCGGAAGCACCAAATGAGTCCATCATCAGATAGATCACTCCTACATTGATGCCGAGGACACTAATTACACTAAATAATACCGGCGCTATTGAGTTGGCTTTTGCATAGTAGAATCGGGTGATAAAAGTATTCGCGGCGAGAAAAAACATCGACAGCGAAAATGCACGGAATATCGGTACCGTAAGCAAGACCGATTCTCGCGTAAATTCTTTACGCTCAAAGACAAGACTGATAAGCGGTTCGGCAAAAATATAAGCGACAACTGTTGCTGGTACGAGTAGGGCGAATAGATAGAGTAATCCTTTTTTATAAAGAGTCCGAATCGTCTCCATGTTGCCCTCCCCTTCTTTTTTACTAAGGAGAGGGTAAATTACGGTCGTTACTGCAGTCATCAAGATGGCCTGAGGAAGCCCAGTCGACTTCGAAGCAATGTTAACTGCGGTAGTCACACCTTCACCAAACCAGTTAGACACAATCCGATGAATAAGAATATAAAGTTGTAACGAAGCTCCACCGAATAATATCGGCAAAGCAATCACCCATAACCTCTTAATATCTTCAGACATACCGAGTGAAGGTTTTAATGAATACAGTTTTGATTTTCGAAGTCCTAAATACAGAAATACACCCATTAATAGAGCACTACATAAAGCACCTATTCCATATGATTTGGGACCGAAATAACTCGTTAGCAAGACAGCTATCCCGACGAAAGCCACATTATATAGAAGGACTGCAAAACTGGATAAATTGTATTTACCGTTTACATTTAGCACTCCACTCATCCACGTTGACAAGACAAGGATGATTGCAGATGGCATCATCCATAGATATAGGTTGCGTAATAATGCATATTCTTCTGCACTTCGATTTTTGAAAAAAAGTTTCAAAGTGGGATCTACAAAGATGATTAAAGTCACGGTTACAAAAACCGCTGTCATAAGAACGGTCGTAAGTGACTTACGGACAAACATCGTTTTATCTGATCTCGTTGAATGATACACAGATATAAACGCAGTCGTTAATCCACCGCCTACCACAAGAAAAATAAAGTTTGGAATTGAATATGCCGTTGCAATTGCATCAGCTGTATTCGACGCACCATACTCATTCGTTATAGCTATCTCTCTGATAAAACCAAATAACCTGGCCAGTATATTGATGATCGCAACGGCCCCAATAATTTTCATCATTTTACTCATTGATACAATCAGACCCTTCTACACAGACCGAAATACAAAAGTAAATCCGAATTTTTTATCAAATGAAGACTATGCAATATTTTTTTGCACAACTGTTTCATCAATCATATCAGAATTATCTTTCATGAGATGTTTCATCCTTGAAAATGGTAAAAGTATTTTTTGCAGAAGATGCTATCACTCTGAAATCTACAGATAATTAAAAGAAAGTAATTGAGATAATTTAAAATAATCATCTTTCAGATGCAATTTTGACAAGAAGGATCTGTATACATTCAGTAATTGAATCAATTAAAGTTATAAGAAAACGCATCATTTTGAACCAATCTTGCTATTAGGGTGAAATTATGACTTTACAATAGAACAGTAAATGGTCACTTGTATTAAGTATCGTAGGTATTATCTTATTTAGGATAAGTTATTTTATATTTAAAAATCCAGTTTTATAGAAAAGGGCCTTATTGTAATACTCTTTTTCTCTAGTATTGCACTTATGACAGGCGGTATTATTTTTGGTGTTCGGGCCTTCTAGACAATGGAGAATGGGAAGCCTAAGTACTTGGGGTTTTCAGTAATAATTCACTTTATAATTAGCTTAGTTTTACCACTGTCGTAAATGGCTTTGTTTGGTTTTGGAGGATAACTTGTATACAGCGCTTCTTTAATTAGGTGAATAGGCTACACTTACTTGGACAATGAAATTAGGGTCTTGTAGAATACAACCAAATAGATTAGTCGGAACTACATGACGCTGGATTATCAAACACCGATTGAGTATCGATTAAAGACCTTATAAAACCTGTCCGATTTAGTGTTGACAATCACTATTCAATTTAGCAATATTCCTAAAGGCGCTAAAGTAGGGTTCCATATTATAGTTGCTAAGAATGATGCTATTAACTTTAAGTTTTATGATTATAGGCACTAGTGTCGTATTAAAATATTAAGTCAAAGTAATGAATTCTGAATACTCTTCACTTATTCTTTTCCAGAAAAAAATCCTTTATAATGGGTTGGAGGCAGTAATCCATCCAAATCCAAAATAAAGGACAATCTCATGGTTAAAAATACACAAAAAAACAGCATTTGAGCTATGGGCAGAACCGATTTCCAATGAATTATTCGCAGAACAGGTTCAGCTACATTGTCTCGATCACTATACAAAGAAGCTGCTTATGGCTTCATTTATGAACATACTCTTATACGCGCAGCTTCATGAAACGAAAAGTTTACGCGCCGTCAGTGACAGTATGTATCCGAAGAACTTCAGGAAACCACGAACAAGGATACCATTAGTTTCTCGCAGCTAGGCAGACTCCTTTGGCAAGTGCCGACGGAATTCTTCCAGGCTATTTTTCGCGATTTGGTGACGCAGATCCATGAAGCGACGGATTTTCATACACGACGCAAGCGGACAACTCCACTGAAAATCATCGATTCCAGCACATTGCCTTTGATTTTAAACAACCACTGCTGGGCAGAATTCCGAAAAATTAAATCCGGTATCAAGCTTCATCTTCGGCTTGTGTTCGCAGTATAATCTAAATCTATCTTGTCAATTTGATCTGGATAGAATTCAGATAATAATCATTTATAGTTACAATTATCTCATATATTAAAAGATGTTCTTCTTTACGTTCTTCACTTATCACTTGATTAATTCTGCTTTTATTTATATTTATTGAGTAGTCTTCAAATGATATTGATTTAGTTGTACTTTTTATGACTTCTTTTATTTCAATTTTTACTGAATCATAATACTCTTGACTTCCAATAATCTCAATGTCTATCCCCTGTGAGTTGTTATCAACTTCGGAAGAATAATCTAAAAAAACAAAAAACATTACTTATCCAGTACTTTCCATAAAGGCGACTGTTACTTGATGATCATTTAACCATTCTAGCGCTTGACGTAACTCATGGGTACGAGTACCAAACGTTCTTTCATACTTTTTAGGACGATTCGTATCTAAGGGACCATCCAGAATACAACAGACAATGGTCTTTTGGTGAACATCAATGCCACAACACGTTTCTACCATGATTTCCATCTAGAAGAATCCCTCCATTGAATAAAGTGTAGGTAATGGAGCTCATTATGAAAAATAGAAATTTTATTTCCACGTTCTATGACGGAATCGGCTGATCGCTCATGATAAGAAGCTCATCCAGTTTTTTGTACAGGTTCGGCAAAACCCATTAATAGCAAGGATTTGTATTACCTATCTTCATTATACTGGACGAGCTACCTTTCCGTCATGGCAGAGATTGCGAAGTAATCATATAGTTTTTTGTTATTTACAGAGAGGAACGGCACGATCATAGCACTCGTGATAACTCCTACAACTAATGAAAATAGTAGTAAACCCAACATACCCAACACTCTTTTCCAGTTACTAGATTTTGTTAC
>NZ_PDYS01000037.1:0-5033 GCF_002743155.1 Sporosarcina sp. P1 | reverse complement strand
GAGCGATTTCACGAAGACTTTCATTACCTTCAATGTATCGTTTAACCGCTTGAATCTTATCTTCTACATGAATTTTTCTCACTTGAACCACATCCTTTTCCTTTGAATGTGTCCAAGTTTTGGGGTGCAGTTCAAAAGCGTCCCCTCTGAAACGCAAATCCCAAACCATTCTCTACTTCTCACTCTCTAATCGGCCTACACTTTCCTTCCTCTATCTATAAAAAAGCGATGAAACCAGTTAAGGTCACATCGCTTCTGATTGTACTATTGATAGTTGCTTTGAGCGGATGCGGAGTATTGGTCCGTGTCTAGCTCGGTTAGGGAAGAGGAGTCTGGAATTATGCCTAGATGGGATTTCAAAATTTGTTTCACTTCTTCTAGTTTCTGCTCGTCTAACTTGTAATAGTAAGTACCTGTCGACATATCGTCATAGCCTGTTAAAGTGATCGTATCCACATCCGGAAGTCCGCTTTTTATATATTGGATAAACGACAACATTTGCTTGGAGGTCATATCGGTTTTCATGTTTTCGCCTAGCGCATTGATCACGTCTCCATATTTTGTAATGGAAGTAATCGATGTCGCTTCTTTGATCATCGCCTGAAGAATCATCTGCTGGCGTTTACCACGCTCAATATCATTATCAAGTTTACGAGTACGTGCTAAGGCTAATGTGTGGCGGCCGTCTAGACGATGAACTCCTGGCATGAGATGAATCGCATTTTTATCGTTTTCATCTTTCTCAATACGCTCGTATGGCACCTCGACTTCGACTCCGCCAAGTGCATCTACCACATCGATGAATGCATTAAAGTTCATTTTGACGTAATAGTTGACCGGAATATCGAATAGTTCTTCGACTGTATCAATAGAGGCTTTTGTTCCACCATAGGCATGGGCATGTGTGATTTTATCTCTATAGTTTACCTGTGGAATATAAACATGGGAATCACGAGGTATGCTGACGAGTTTGATACTTTTGGTTTTAGGGTTCAAAGTGGCGAGCACTAAAGCGTCTGATCTTCCGTGCGCTTCTCTATCTTGGCGTGCTTCGCTTTCGTCTACACCAATCAAGAGAATCGACACTTTATCTTTTGCGGGTTCTACATATATTTCTGGCGGATCTTGCTTAGCGATAGGTTCATAAGAGCGATCGAGTACGTTCATCGCTTGGTTATGAAGCTTGAATGCATAAGCGGAAACGGCTAAGGCTGCGATGAAGAATGTAAATAATGCTATTTTTAAGAAGCGTTTTGTTTTGGAACCCTTTTTTTTCTTATACTCTTCTCTTTTCATGTTATACCTCCAGGGGTACGGCGGAAAAAACCGTCAATGGCGAATCTATGGGAAGTTCATTTTAATGATTAGTGGCCAATCTTCACATAAAAATTCAAGGTGATTGAATGAATTCAGACTTACTACTCAATAAGGTTCACCTTCTACCATTATACCCGCTTTTCAATTGGACGTATAGTCAGATGTCGAACTCTAGGAATTTATGTCCGGCTGTGGCGATGATCGCCTGGCCGTTCGTTAGTTCCATCATCCATTCCTGAAAAATCTCCTGCTGTTCTTCAGGAACATATAAAAAGAGTTCAACGTCCTCTTCATAGACGATCTCTTTTAACGGGTAGTCGGATTGCCGTATTTCGTTTTCTACTTTGCCTAGCCATGTATAATCGATAGAAGTTTTAACTAGTGTGTGTAATTTTCTTTCCACAATACCTGTTGCGGCAATGCCTTCAGATGCTGCTTTACCATAAGCGCGGATTAGTCCGCCGCCACCGAGTTTGATGCCGCCATAATAGCGTGTCACGACAATCACGGTATCTTTTAAGTGCTGCTTTTTTAGCACTTCCAAAATGGGGAAGCCGGCTGTGCCTGAAGGCTCACCGTCATCGTTCGCTTTTTGGATCTGGTCATGTTCTCCTATGATATAGGCAGAACAATTATGTGTAGCTGTATGATGGTTCTTTTTAATGTCCTGTATGAAGTCCAGTGCTTCTTGTTCTGTCTCGACTCTTTTGACAAATGACAGAAAACGGGATTTTTGGATGACGAATTCACTCTCTCCGTGCAGTTTTACGGTTTTATAATTAGCTCGCATTTGTCGTTCCCCCTACATTTGTAATATACTTATAATACTTTCTCATCATTAAAATGATATACTATATATGAAGTGTATAAGTATTTAGGCTAAACTGCAATAATGCTCACTTTGCGAAATTTCACATAAACGGATGCGGGAGGGAGTTATTTGAACGATAAGGAAATTGACATTCAACAGATGGAGAAAATCTTTGGCAACATGGTTAATGTAATGGATCGTTCAAAAAGCGACATTTTTTTAATTAGTGAACAAAGCCGCCGAAGTTTTGAAGAGATGCAAAAAGAGTTAGCAGAAGTGAAAGAAAGTATTTCTCATGTGATAACAGAAGGTGACTCTTTAGATGATATGTCACGTCACTCAAGAAAACGTCTTGCTGCTGTATCAAAAGATTTTGAAACGTATAGTGAAGAAGAAGTTAAACACGCTTATAGTGTGGCAAATGACTTGCTTGTACGCGCCTCCATTAATAAAATGGAAGAGAAACAACTTCGTGAAAGACGAGATGAACTTGAACGTCGATTGATGTTACTGCTCTCTACAATTGAAAGAGCGGACCAACTTGTTAACCAAGTAACTACTGTAATCACATATTTAACATCTGATTTGAAAAATGTAAGCACAGCACTGGAAACGGCTCGGCAAAAACAAGATTTTGCGGTTCAGATTATCCAGGCCCAAGAAGAAGAGCGTAAGCGTTTATCACGTGATATTCATGATGGACCTGCGCAAATGCTAGCCAATGTCTTGATGCGTTCTGGCTTAATCGAAAAAACGTTTGTTAAACATGGTCCGGAAGAAGCAATGCAAGAGCTATCTTACCTAAAAGAAATGGTGAGAGGAGCGTTATCTGAAGTACGTCGTATTATTTATAATTTGCGACCAATGGCTTTGGATGACTTAGGGCTTGTTCCCACATTGCGAAAGTATTTATTGACCATAAGTGAATATGAGGCGCCGCTCATCATTCATTTTCAAAGCAATGGAGCAGAGAAAAGATTTGCCACCAATTTTGAAGTAGGTATTTTCCGTCTCATCCAAGAATCAGTGAATAACAGTATTAAACATGCGAAAACTGATGAAATATGGGTGAAAATTGAATGGTTACGAGATTCAGTTAATATATTAATCAAAGACCAAGGCCTCGGCTTTGATACAAATGAAGTAAAAGAGAAATCATTTGGTTTAATTGGCATGCAAGAACGTGTGGAATTATTGAAAGGGAAAATGAAGGTCACTTCGAAAGTAGGGGAAGGCACTTCAATTCTTTTTCAAATTCCATTGGACGAAGAACTGTAAGTAAGGTAATTACTGGGAGGAATAGGATATGGAAGCGACAAAAATTTTGATAGTAGATGACCACCAATTATTCCGTGAAGGAGTTAAACGAATTTTGGATTTTGAAGAATCGTTTAACGTAGTAGCAGAAGGCGACGATGGAGTCGAAGTAGTTGAATTGTACAGAGAGTACGAGCCAGACGTCGTGTTGATGGATATTAATATGCCACGCATGAATGGTGTAGACGCGACAGAGCAATTAGTTAAAGAGTTTCCGGATGCGCGCGTTATCATGCTATCCATTCATGACGACGAGTCCTACGTAACACACGCTTTGAAAACAGGTGCTCTTGGCTACATGCTGAAAGAAATGGATGCAGACGCAATTATTCAAGCGATCAAAGTAGTAGCAAATGGTGGTTCATACTTACATCCTAAAATCACGCATAATTTGGTAACAGAATTCCGTCGTTTGAGCGAGAGAGAACATAAAGGATCCTTCCAGCAGAACGACATTCGACGCCCTCTTCATTTATTGACGAAGCGCGAATGTGAAGTTCTACAATTGTTGACAGATGGCCAGAGTAACCGAACAATTGGTGAAACGCTCTTCATCTCAGAAAAAACGGTGAAAAACCACGTTTCCAGCATTTTGCAAAAAATGAGTGTAAATGACCGCACACAAGCGGTTGTTACAGCAATCAAAAATGGTTGGGTAGAAGTAAAATAATAATAGAATGAAAAAGGTCTTTGTATACGGAAGGCCTTTTTCTCTACGTAGGAGGGGCATATGAAGAAAAAGATAGCAGTCGCGTCCATGGCATTAGTGCTTGCACTTGGCGCATGTGGTAACGCAGATGAAACCGAACAGAACAATCCAGAAACTGGCGAAGCTGCACCAGGCAATGGTGCTATCGATCATGGAGTCGACGATAATAAAGTAGGGTTTAGTATGTCGGGTGACGAGGTTGAAGAAGCGGCAGACGTACCAAAAGAAGCTAAAGAAGAAATTCTAGCTGCTTTTGAAAACTACATCGAAACATTGAACAATCAAGACGTAGAAGGTTATCTCGCTACGCTTTCTACCGAAGGCTATGATCTAGAAGAAGAGCGACAGGCTACGGAAGAAATGCTTGAGAATACTAAGATGAAACGTGAAACAGATAATGAAACGATCGTAAAATATTCAGAGGATAGCGCACAGTTATTTTCTACGTTGAAAACGACATTCACGGATATTGAGACGGGAGTGGAAAATTCACCAGAAGGTCGCCAAGTGACTGTTTTCACTAAAGAAGATGGGGCATGGAAAGTGTTCTCTATCCACTTTATTGGCGATGAACCGGTAAACGAATAAAATCATTTTATATATTAACGTAACGACAAAACTTCCAGTGAGGCTAACTGGAAGTTTTTATTTGAAAGAATAAGTTGAAAAAAGCAAAAAAAAGCACTACCTATGTTATAATAGACATGCGAAAATTTTTTAATTTGAGAGAAAGTCCTTTGATTGTTTAAAATGTACCCTTTGTAAAGGACAATTATAAAAAAAGCCTAAGCTGCTTGTTGAAGCTGTCGTCTGTATTCTGCAGGCGGCAGCTTTTTCAAGTTCCACTGCCCGCGATAATGGTTATAGTACGTCATATAA
>NZ_PDYS01000036.1:0-5998 GCF_002743155.1 Sporosarcina sp. P1 | reverse complement strand
TTCATGTGAGTCCTCCTTGGTTGTAATTAGGGGTCAAGCCCTCAATGCCTTGACACCCCCGAATCATACCAAGGGGACTTTTCTATTTCAATAGGGCTCCACTAAACAAACAGGAATGCTCCCGATGGATCAGCCCAACAGGTGAGACAACTAAAGGGAGCTTGCGACCTAGTTGGCTCACCGCGGGCCCATGGGAAAGCGTCCGCCTAGAGCGCAAATCCCCCACCCCAAAAACCCGTCCAGCCTATCCTAATAAACTAATAAAACGAAATTCCCAGTAAACTCTTGCCAATTATTTGTTTTATCAGTATAATGAACGAATTACTGAATGGTTATTCATTCACTTGTTAGGGAGATGAAAGCATGAATTTAGTTTCTAGTGTTCAACAGACAGCACAGAGCAAGCCTAGTAAAATCGCCTATCATTTCATGGGGAAAGACACGACGTATGCAGAGTTCGACATGTCCGTCTCCATGTTCGCCAATGCGCTACAACATCTAGGAGTCGTTAAAGGGGACAAAGTGGCGTTTTTACTCGGCAACACGCCGCATTACTTGATCTCACTCTATGCCACTATGCGTATCGGAGCGACAGCTGTGCCGGTCAATCCGCTCTATACACCTGACGAAATTTCTTATATTCTGGAAAACAGTGATGCGAAAGCCGTTATTGCGATCGATCAATTATTGCCACTCGTAGAAGTAGCAAGCCAGTCATTTCCGACGATTGAGAACTATATCGTCTGTGAAATGAGTGCAGATGCAGGTGAGAAATTAGCTGCGTTGAATGATTCGGTTAAGGCAAAAGTGCATCCATTTAGCCTGCTCATCAAGCAATCGAAACCAATGACGGAAGCGGTAGAAGTCGACGAAGATGAAAGCGCTATCATCCTTTACACATCTGGAACGACAGGACACCCGAAAGGTGCGATGTTGACACATAAAAATATCTACTCTAATGCACGTGATGTAGGAGACTATTTAGGCTTCTCCGAAAATGATAAAATTGTAGCGACATTGCCTTTATTTCACGTATTCGCATTAACTGTTGTAGCGAATGCGCCACTTGTGAAAGGGGCTACTATATTACTCGAGCCACGCTTTAGCCCGGGGGAAATATTCCACATGATACGCGAACAAAAGGCCACTGTATTTGCGGGCGTTCCTACTATGTATAACTTCCTCTATCAATATCCGGAAGGTAAAACAGAAGACTTCGAATCCATCAGACTGGCGATTTCAGGCGGCTCTTCAATGCCCGTTTCCTTGCTTCATAATTTCGAAGAGAAATTCGATGTGCGTGTTTCGGAAGGCTATGGTTTATCGGAAGCTTCACCGGTCACGTGTTTCAATCCATTAGATCGTGAACGTGTCCCCGGATCGATCGGAACGAATATTATGAACGTCGAGAATAAAGTGGTCGATGAAAATGGCGAAGAAGTGCCAGACAATGAAGTCGGCGAATTAATCGTACGCGGCCCTAACGTCATGAAAGGATATTATAAAATGCCTGAAGAAACCGCGGCTACACTTCGTGATGGTTGGCTCTATACAGGCGACTTGGCGCGACGTGATGAAAACGGTTACTTTTATATCGTAGACCGCAAGAAAGATATGATCATCGTCGGTGGGTTCAATGTGTATCCTCGAGAGGTAGAGGAAGTACTGTTTAGCCACCGTGACATTGTGGAAGCTGCAGTTGTAGGCATACCAGATGCGAACTTCGGTGAAGAAGTACAAGCCTATGTTGTGTTGAAGGAAGGTTCGGATGCGACGGAACATTCACTGCTTAATTATTGTGGGAAGCGTCTTGTGAAGTATAAAGTACCGAAGTCGATTGAGTTCCTTGATGAATTACCGAAAAACACGACAGGTAAGATTTTAAGACGTTCATTGAAAGATCAAATTAAAAGCTGATGAGAGTGGAAACGAGTGACGGGAATCATATCCGTCACTCGTTTTTTTACGCATTCATTGCCAAAACAAGCCTTGACTTGTTATGGTTTAATGAATTGTAAGAATACAGGAGGGATTGGATGAATAAACGATGTGTAACGATTGAAGATTTATTTGAGACGAAATCCGTAACGAATCCGGTATTGGCGCCTAACGATCAAGAAGCAGTGTTTACGGTGACCGAATTACATAAAGAGGAAAATTCGTATTACTCCGCTATCTATCATATCGATTTGCAGACGGGCATCGTAACGCGGTGGACGTATGGGAAGCACCAAGTCAGTGCACCGAAATGGTCTCCTGACGGCAAGCAAGTAGCATTTTTATCGAATCGCAACGAAACGAATCAACTATATATCATGCAAAAAGCAGGCGGAGAAGCCTATGCGCTGACGGACTGTAAAAAAGGGATCGATTCATTCGAATGGTCGCCGTGCGGTAAGAAAATCTGGTTTACGGGGACGCTAAAAACAGGTGAAACGTTTTCTACGACGGTACAGAAGCAAGAAGGATTTCCACAACCGATTCGTGTGACGAAAATGAAATACAAAGCAGATTTCATCGGTGTAGTACCGCAAGACGAATATACACAAATCGGTTATGTTGATCTGGCAACGTGCCATATTTGCAATTTCACTATGGAACCATTTGATCATTCATTAGAAGCGATTTCACATGACGGCAAGCAATTGGTCGTCGGCGTCAATCGTAACGAGCAGACCGATCATGATTTCGGTGTTCCGTTCGTATTGTTGGATATTGAAACAAAAAAAGAGACCGTGATTGTCGATGAACAAGGCTTCTTCGGTGATGTAGCTTTCTCTAAAGACGATCGCTATATTGCGTATACAGGGTATGACTTGACGTTCCAAAATGTCACGCAGGCAGATGTTTTCGTCTATGATCGGACGAACGGTCAGACGATGAATTTGACAGCGGGAATTGACGCGCCGATTGGAGACGAAAGTATTTCCGACCACTTGCAACAAGCGATTGCGCCAGGCGTCGTGTGGACGGAAGACGAGCAACTGTATTTCCAATTATCGAGTATGGGGGAAGTACGTTTGTATGCGGCTACACTTGACGGCGCGATCTATCCAGCGACAGGTGAAGAAGAGCATGTTTACGGGTACGATGTCGCGGGAAATGCGGAATTCGCGTTGCTCACAGTTAGCACGATGACGAATCCTGGGGAACTGTATCGCCAAACGATAGCGACCGGTGAACGTACAAAACTGACTTCATTCAATGAAAGCTGGTTGAAAAAAGTCGAGTTGGTTGAACCGCAAACGATTCATTATACGAATGGCAATGAAAATATCCAAGGGTGGCTAATGAAACCGGCGAACTTTACTGAAGGTAAAACTTATCCGCTCATTGTGGAAATTCATGGGGGGCCGCATGCGATGTATGGCTATACGTATTTCCATGAAATGCAAGTGTTGGCTGCGCAAGGTTTTGGAGTTCTCTATCTCAATCCTCGTGGCAGTCACGGCTATAGTCAGGCGTTTGTTGACGCAGTGCGTGGCGATTACGGTGGCGGTGGATATGAAGATATCATGGCAGGACTGGATGAAGTGTTGAAGACCGAACACTGGATTGATGAAACGCGTCTTGGCGTAACAGGTGGCAGCTACGGTGGCTTCATGACGAACTGGATTGTCGGGCACACGAACCGTTTTAAAGCAGCCGTCACACAACGCTCGATCAGCAATTGGATTAGCTTCTTCGGTGTATCCAATATCGGCTACTACTTTACCGACTGGCATTTGAAAGCTAGAATGACAGATGTTGATACGCTATGGAAGCAGTCACCGTTGAAGTATGCAGAAAACATCGAGACCCCTTTGTTGATTCTTCATGCCGAACGAGATTTCGTTTGTCCAATCGAGCAAGCCGAACAACTATTTATTACGTTAAAAGATCTAGGTAAAGAAACCGAATTTGTTCGCTTTCCCGAATCCGATCATAATATGTCGAGAACAGGGAAACCCAATTTGCGAATTGCAAGATTAGAAGAGATTACCGGGTGGTTTATACGGTATCTATAAGGTAAGATGAGAGAGTATGCCCAAACGGCTATACATGAAAAATATAGTGTGTATAATGAGATACGAATTAAACTTATAAAAACTACTTGAGAAGAGGTTCTGCATGATGGAAGAGCAACTACTGTACAGAATAGAGTCGGATTTTATCGGAGAGAAGAAGGTGCCACTAGACGCGTATTATGGAATACAAACACTACGCGCAGCAGAAAACTTTCCTATCACAGGCTACCGCGTCAATCGCGACTTGATTCGTGCGATCGCAATCGTCAAAAAATCTGCAGCACAAGCTAACCGCGACATCGGTCAATTGGACGCGAATATTGCTGAAGCAATCATCAAGGCATCTGAAGAAGTAATCAATGGCGCATTGCGTGATCAGTTCCTTGTAGATCCAATCCAAGGTGGCGCCGGAACGTCAGTGAATATGAACGCAAACGAAGTCATCGCCAACCGTGCACTCGAAATTCTCGGTCATAAAAAAGGTGAATACGACATCATTAGCCCGAATACGCATGTCAACATGGCGCAGTCGACAAATGACGCGTTCCCGACTGCTATTCATATCGCTACACTCATGAAAGTAGACAAGCTACTCGGCGTTATGGAATCGCTTCATAAAACCTACTTGAAAAAGTCGATAGAATTCCAATCGGTCTTGAAAATGGGCCGTACACACTTACAAGACGCAGTGCCAATCCGTCTCGGACAGGAATTCGAAGCTTACGCAATGGTACTACGTCGCGACATTGAACGCGTTCGTGTATCACGTGTCTACTTATATGAAATCAATATGGGCGCAACCGCTGTCGGAACAGGCTTGAACGCAGATCCATTATATATCAAAAAAGTAGCGAGCTACCTGTCAGAAAACAGTGGTTTCGAATTAAAGTCTTCTACACATTTAGTGGACGCAACACAAAATACAGATTCGTACGTGCAAGTATCTGCAGCGCTACGCGGCACGATGCTGAACCAGTCTAAAATCTGTAACGACTTGCGTCTCATGGCATCCGGTCCACGCACGGGCCTATCTGAAATTGCATTACCTGCAAGACAACCAGGGTCCTCTATCATGCCAGGAAAAGTGAACCCGGTTATGGCAGAAGTAATGAATCAAGTGTCGTTCCAAGTAGTGGGGAACGATATGACGATCGCGTTGGCATCAGAAGCGGGACAGTTCGAATTGAACGTCATGGAGCCAGTGCTAGTGTTCAACTTGCTGCAGTCACTAAAAATCATGACCAACGTATTCGGTGCATTCCGCGATTATTGTTTAGATGGAATCACGGCAAACGTCGAGCACTTGTCTGAGTATGTGGAGAAGAGTATCGGAATCATCACGGCCATCAATCCGCACGTCGGATACGAAGTGGCGTCAGAGATTGCGAAAGAAGCCTTGTTAACGAACAAGTCGATCCGTGAAATTTGTATCGAGCGAAATATCTTGTCGAAAGAAGAGTTGGATACGATTCTCCATCCTTTCGAGATGACGAAGCCGGGTATTTCGGGTAAAGAGTTGTTGAAGAAGAAGATTATTCTTTCTAAGTAATAAGGAGTATTCAACTATGAAAGTGCATAATATTATGGAAGTCGTGGTACGTGACGTGATTTCCAAATATAAGAATGAACTGCATTTGCCATGTACATGCGAGCATTGCCTGAATGATGTACTGGCGATGACATTGAATCATGTTCAGCCTCAATATGTCGTTGATGAAGCAAACAGTACGTATATCCGTGCTGTCCATGAAGCGGATCGTCAAGGGGCCACTGCCATCTTGACGAAAGTCGCGTGGGCTGCGGGCGTGGTTGGGCAAAACCCGCGATGCGATACTATGAAAAATCCTTCCGAGTGATAAAATGTACCCTATAAGATAGACACTTTGAAAAAAGTCTATCCTATAGGGTACTTTTGTTTATAATGAATAAAAAGATGTGGGAGCGGATGAATGTGACTGAACGATTGTTTACCTTAAAAGAACAAGCACGCT
>NZ_PDYS01000035.1:0-6798 GCF_002743155.1 Sporosarcina sp. P1 | reverse complement strand
TGAAATAACTGTTTTAATTGATAAACTGGATGATGCGGCTTCATAGTAGACTCCTCCTTTATTGGTTTTACTCTATAAATACCAACAAAGAAGGAAGTATAACCCTATATTTTTTCTTAAGTTGACGCCTATGGCCTTGAGACCCCGGACAGTATGCCTTAATTTCTGAAAAGTACACAGAAATTAAGGCAAAGCAAACCCTTCGCTGTTCACTTGGCTCAAGCCGAGCCCATGGGAAGGCATCCCCAACTGGTGCTTCCATGCCCTCACACTCACACATTCACTCACCACACCCAAAACTCTTGCTCTTGAACTTAACCATATTCAAAGACAACAATAACTAACACACCACCTTCAGTAAGTGATTCAACTACCTCCACTATCCACGTAGGATGGAAGCGGAAGTTGGGGCGACTCCTGGAGGATCAGCGTGAGTTCGAGACCCTGGACTGAACGAAGTGAGGGAAGCGGCTCGGGCCACGCCCTCAGGAAAGCGTCCCCAACTGGAGCTTCCATCCCCTCATACTCACAAATTCCCTCACCACTCCACCACTCTTGCTTTTGAACTTAAATAAGTTTAAAAGCAACAATAACTAACACACCACCTCCAGTAAGTGATTCAACTACCTCCACTATCCACGTAGGATAGAAGCAGAAGCTGGCGGCGAGTGCAAAGATGTGCTCCTAACGCTTCGCTTTTACTCGCAAGTACCGTTCTTCGTTACGGCTCTTCCCACGAGCCCATGAGAAAGCGTCCGCCTGGAACGTCGATCAACGGTACCCTCCCCCAGCAATCACTTCATCTTTATACATTTCAGCATAAAAAAAGCCCTCATCCGCTTCTTAGCAGACAAGGACTCGTTTTACTTATTTACCAATCATGCGTACTAAATTTAACAACGGACGATAATTCGCCCCTGCCAGACCAATCAACTCTACAAACAGCTCAATCACAATCAGCATAACGAAGATCAGAAGCAACGCGCCCCACACGGTTGCTTGTGAGAACAATACAGCAGCTGCTCCGAATAGAATCGCAATACCATAAATCGTCAGCACAGCTTGTCTATGCGAGAACCCTACGCGCAATAAACAGTGATGTAAATGCGACTTATCTGCCGCTGTAATAGACTGCTTCATGCGAACTCGTCTTACAATCGCAAAGAATGTGTCTGAAATAGGAACACCTAGCATAATAATTGGAATAATTAGGGATACCACTGCAACATTCTTAAAGCCAAGTAATGCCAGAACCGAAATCATAAATCCTAGGAATAGCGATCCAGTATCGCCCATAAAAATTTTCGCCGGATGGAAGTTGAACACTAAGAATCCAAGCGAACTAGCTGCCAATATAGAAGCGGTTGCAGCAACGAAGACATCTCCCATTAATAAAGCCATTACCGTAATGGCAATGAGCGCAATAGTGGAAACACCTGCTGCTAAACCATCTAATCCGTCAATCAAGTTGACAGCGTTCGTGATTCCGATGATCCAAATAATCGTGATCGGAATACTTAAATAACCAAAGTCGAGTTGCCCAAGAAAAGGCAAGTTGATGAATTCAATTTGTAAGCCGCCCCATAGAACAACGACCAACGCAGCCGCTAGTTGGCCTAACATTTTTGCTTTTGCTGTGATTTCCAGCATATCGTCTAAAAAGCCAATCATGACGATCAGTACTGCACCGATTAGGATGCTTACTGCGTGCTCGTCTTTCGGCAATAATATAGCATATCCAATAATAAACGCTCCGAAGATCGCGAGCCCGCCGATTCTAGGCATGATTCTCGCGTGAACTTTCCGATAATTGGGGCGGTCAACCGCACCGATCCGATACGCGAATTTGATGACTAGCGGTGTTAGTATAATTGCAGCGATAAAAGCTACAGACATTGCAATGAATAACATGTCTTTCCTCCCCAATTAGCATTAAGTACATATCGCCTTTTAGTATAACATGATTGTTGCTAGTTTTCATCCTTTAGTACGCATTACTTATCTGTTCCCTTACTTGCTTACATGCAAACACTATTAAACACCGCCACGACGAGGATTTAGCCATTTTTACGCGCGGTAAATTGTCATAAATCTATTGTTCTTCTCTTTCTATATATAGATAGTCTTTTGTCGGTCCTTTTGGTAAAATAGATAGGAATCTCTCATTTAAATAGAGATTTATAAAGGAGCGTCTAATTCATGTTAAAAATCTTTAAACGTAGAACTGGAACGAGTGAACGTCAGTTGCGTAAATACCGCAAAATTGTGGAGCAGATTAATTCACTAGAACCTAAATATATCGCTATGTCTGATGATGATCTTTCTGGAATGACAGATCAATTCAAACAACAGTTAGAAGACGGCGCAACCGTCGAGACCATTATGCCGGATGCATTCGCAGTTGTACGTGAAGCATCTAAACGGGTTCTCGGTATGCGCCATTTTGATGTGCAACTAATCGGTGGAGCTGTATTGACGGAAGGTAATATTGCTGAAATGCCTACCGGTGAAGGTAAAACACTTGTCGCTTCCCTACCTTCCTATGTACGCGCGCTTGAAGGTAAAGGCGTCCACGTCATTACAGTCAATGATTATTTAGCAAAACGGGACTTTGATCAAATCGGTCAAATTCATCGTTTCCTTGGATTGACTGTCGGCTTGAATGTTCCGATGATGCAAGGGCCCGCTAAGCAAGCCGCTTACGAAGCAGATATTACGTACGGTGTAGGTACAGAATTCGGCTTCGACTATTTACGAGATAACATGGTGCAGCACACGTCTCAAAAAGTGCAGCGACCTTATCATTTCGCTATTATCGATGAAGTCGACAGTGTCTTGATCGACGAAGCAAAAACACCATTGATTGTGGCAGGCAAAACGCAAGCCGATGCAGACCTTCACCATATCGCAGCTCGCCTAGCCAAACGCTTTAAAGTGGAAGAAGACTTTGATTTTGACGAGGCAACAAAGGCAACTTCTCTTACCGAACAAGGTATTGAAAAAGTCGAAAAAGCATTTGGTATCGGAAACTTGTATGATCTAGATCACCAAACTCTTTATCATTATGTCATCCAGGCTGTCCGTGCATTCGTCATCTTCAAGCGGGATGTCGATTACATCGTACGAGACGGAAAAATTGAACTGGTCGATATGTTCACCGGCCGGATTATGGAAGGTAGAACTCTATCTGATGGTCTTCACCAAGCAATTGAAGCTAAAGAAGGCGTCGATATTACGGACGAAAATAAAGCACAAGCTCAAATTACCATTCAGAACTACTTCCGTATGTATCCAAAACTTTGTGGAATGACGGGTACTGCGAAAACTCAGGAGAAGGAATTCCGTGAAGTCTATAATATGGAAGTAATCCAAATCCCGACGAACCGCCCACGTGCGCGAATCGATGCTCCAGATTTCGTTTTCAGAACGACAGAAGAAAAGTATAAAGCAGTAGCAAAAGAAGTAGCCGCTCGTCATGCGAAGGGCCAACCCGTATTAGTCGGTACTACTTCCATTCTTCAGTCCGAAGCAGTTGCCAAGTATTTACGTGATGAAGGATTGAAGTTCCATCTATTGAATGCGAAAAGTGTCGAGCAGGAAGTTTCATTGATTTCCGAGTCTGGTCAAGCGGGCAATATTACCGTCGCTACGAATATGGCAGGTCGCGGAACGGATATCGTACTTGGTGAAGGCGTGGAAGAAAACGGTGGACTATTTGTATTAGGTACAGAAAAACATGAAAGTCGCCGTGTCGATAATCAGTTACGCGGCCGTTCAGGTCGTCAAGGAGACCATGGCGAAAGTCAATTCTATCTCTCTTTAGAAGATGAAATGTATATCCGCTTCTCTCCTGAAGAACTCGAGAAATTCTTGACGAAAGTTCGCACGGATGAGAATGGTAAAGTACTGAACCCTGAAGTAGATGAACTGACGGAACGTACACAACGGATCGTGGAAGGCGCGCACTTCTCTATGCGTGAATATAATCTAAAATTAGATGATGTGATCAATGATCAGCGTGAAGTTATCTATTCCTTACGCAATCGCGTACTCGAAGGCAATGACATTTTCGATAAACTCAAGACGATGTTGTCGGAAACGGTTGAGTTCGTCGTTCTAGATAGTTGCCCAGATAATGAAATTGCTGATAACTGGGATTTCGATCGTATCGAACGGACGATGAACGCACTTTTACTGACGCCGGTCAAGCTTCCTAATTCATTAGATAGAACTGCAGATATAATGAAAGAGTACGATGAAGAAATGGCAGAGTTGTTTGCATTTATCGACACGTTCACTGATAATGAACAAGTGAGTCAACTGTTGCCACAAGTCATGTTGAGCTATATTGACACGATGTGGGTTAAGCATTTGGAAGTGATGACTCGCCTCAAAGAAGGAATTGGATTGCGTTCATACGGACAAGAAGATCCTATGCGTATTTACCAGCGTGAAGGCTTGCAGTTATTCGCCAAGCACTATCAACGCCTGCGCCGGGATATTGCGTCCGAAATTATCGCATTCATGAAGCAACTCAATACAAAACAGGAGGTTTCCCAATGAAACTCTTCAATTTATTCAAAAAAACCGAAAAAACCGGATTGGACAGTACAGTCGAATCCGAGGAAATTTTAGAATATGGCCAAGCAGGTTCAGGCGACGAAGATATCGAAACAGAACTATCTCTTCATGAGCAATGGAGCCTAACACAGGAGCAAGAATATGTTTTCCGTTTTCTTGCAAATGAGCAAGAGCCTTTAAAACCAAATCAAATCTCCTTGTCAGGTATCGATATCGATTTGGAGCCAACAAACGGTAGCTGGTTAGTTAAAGCATTTTTCCGTTCTTCACTGGATCAAGCGATCACTGTAGGCGAAATTGAGTTATTATTACTTGATGAAGAAGGCAATACAGCAGCATCTGCAGAGTTCGATTTGAACGAGTTAGGTGAAATTCCAGCGCGCAGTGCACGACCATGGGTATTCGTTTTCGAAAAGAAAGATCAATTGGTAGAAGAAATCCCTGCAACGAACTGGAAGCTTGCATTCAACGTTCATTCGATGATGCCACACCAATTGGAACTTGCACCAACATGGGAAGAACAACTCCCTGCTGAGCAAAAAGAAGCGTTATCTAAAATTGTAAGCGATCTTCCAAAATTGAAGCCACGCGAAGTGAATATCGCAGGTTTCCAAATCCAATCACAAGATGAAGGTACGATTGCAGCTTCCGTTTTCGTTCGTAACGGTCACTCCAAACAAATCAATATTGAAAAGTTACCGCTTGAATTAATTGATGCAACAGGAGAATTGGTAGCACGAGGAACATTCGACCTCAATCCTCCACTTTCCGTGAAAGCAAACAGCACGACCCCTTGGACATTCATCTACCCTAAGGAATTAGTGAAGAAAGATGAACCGGATTTCTCTCGTTGGACAATCCGCGTTCCACAAGACGCAACTACTTAATACTTGCCGGATAAGATTGGGAATCCCCTCTCCTATCCGGTATTTTTTCGTAAAAAACATCGATCTTCCACATAGGAAGATCGATGTTTCTTCTATTAAATACCTGCAACACGCTTCGCACCTATATAGCGCTTGCCCCAGTACGTATCATTTACTCTATCCACACGCACACCTTTTGATGTAGAAGCATGTGCGAACTTGCCATTTCCAACATAGATTCCCACGTGTGAAACACCGCGTCCTGTTGTGTTAAAGAATACTAGATCACCATTGCGTAGACTCGATTTCTTCACAGCACGCCCTGATGCATACATTGCACTAGAAGTTCTCGCTACTTTTAAACCATTTTGCTTGAATACATAACCAACATAACCTGAGCAATCAAATCCTGCTCTCGTTGTACCACCATAGCGATATTTGATACCCGTTAAGCTAGTTGCTGTTTTTGTGATATTCGTTGTTTTACCGGCTGCATCTGCTTGTCCAGCAAATGGTGAGACGATCAAAAGTGTAGTAAGTGCTAGGACTGAGATAGCCTTTTGTAATAGATTCATAAGTTCCTCCGCGACAGTATGTATTTTTAGTAGTTTGCTTGTCTGTTTATGTATCTCATCTTAGCATTGTACAAACTTATGATTTATTACAGTAATGTAACAAGGATGTTTCAAAGTCGAATGGTATATTACACTTGAAATATTTGTGTCTAAAATTGACAAAAGTAAGTACCCATTTTGTTGAGGACGTCGCTCGACTTATTTTTGGATTCTGAAGTTAGCAAGTGTTCACTTTCTGGACCCGCGCAGGCACGTGGGGGATTGCCTACAGCCATGAGCCAGCTGGCGATGGTGCTGCCAGTTGTCTCATGGCCACGGCCTACCCCGCAGTTGTGCCTGCGCTACTTTGGGGAAATGATTTAGTTTGTGTTTCTAGCAAAAAGAAAAACAGTGACATGGTGATAGCTATCATGTATTTCTTGCTCACTTTTTGTTTGGGGCGTCGCTCGACTTATTTTTGGGTTCTGAAGTTAGCAAGTGTTCACTTTCTCGACCCGCACAGGCACGTGGGGGATTGCCTACAGCCATGAGCCAGCTGGCGATGGTGCTGCCAGTTGTCTCAGGGCCACGGCCTACCCCGCAGTTGTGCCTGTGCTACTGTGGGGTAATGAATTAGTTCGTGTTTCTAGCAAAGAGAAAAACAGTGACATTGTGATAGCTATCATGCATTTTTTGCTCACTTTTGTTGGGTACGTCGCTCGACTTATTTTTGGGTTCTGAAGTTAGCAAGTGATCACTTTCTCGACCCGCACAGGCACGTGGGGGATTGCCTACAG
>NZ_PDYS01000034.1:0-7598 GCF_002743155.1 Sporosarcina sp. P1 | reverse complement strand
GTAGCGACAAACTATGAGCGAACACACGCCAACATAGAGCGCGTAGCGACAAACTATGAGCGAACACACGCCAACATAGAGCGCGTAGCGACAAACTATGAGCGAACACACGCCAACATAGAGCGCATAGCGACAAACTATGAGCGAACACACGCCTGCATAGAGCGCTCAGCCATAAACTATGAGCACTTGAAGTATATTTCACTCACCAAATACCCATTGAAAAAAGCCTCGTTCTCCGTATCCGCGGAGAGCAAGGCTTTTTTGACCGTTATGTAGTGATCGAATGAATCTTCACTGCTTGGGTTTGTGGTTTCATCAAACGACTGTCTATATAGCGGGTGTCCTAGATTACAGCGCAAAGCTGTATGTTTAGTTTACTTCCTTTGATGCAGACATTCAACCTCAAAGAGGACGTAATGCAAATTGTCACATTTTTGACGCATTTGACGAGAATTGTACTTTTCAATTATCCCGTTTTACGTCTAACTCAGTACGCAAACCTTCGTGTAATTCAGGTGTACTGCGTTCCCACAGTTCTGCGTTATGTGATATCAGAAAGTCCTTAAGAATTTTTTTCGAACGATCGTCCATATCGTCTACGATAATTTGACGTTTCATAGATTTGTCCATACGGTTGACGTGGTCTGCAAGTAACTTATAGCCGCGTCTCTTCTCACGGTTGACGACCATTTCACAAGCTGTGATTCCTGCGTAATACGGACCTTCCTCACGGTAATCAATTGTCACCCAAACGAGCCAGTATGGTTTACCGCCTTCAGAATCTTTGCGATCCGTTGTGAATTTAATTCCTCGTTCCGTATCACTACGGGCATGCATAGCACCCATTTCCACTTGCGCCGTACCCGCTTCTACATCGATGATCACAGGCGAGATGTTTTCTAATGATAACGAACCTATGCCGAATCCTTTGTGTCCATCTGTTGGGTCATTTTTTATTATCGTAAAGCCCAACTTTGGTTTTGAATTTTGCTCACTTGCCATGTAAATCGCCCTCCGTCTCTGTTATTATATGTACTATACCTGAATTTTCTGCTAAGGAGGAAACAAAATGCCATACGTTACTGTAAAAATGCTTGAAGGCCGCACTGATGAACAAAAACGTGCATTATGTGAAAAAGTTACGCAAGCCGTTGTAGAAACGACTGGTGCTACTACTGATAGCGTAACAGTTTTCATTGAAGAAATGCCAAAAAATCATCTTTTTAAAAATGGGAAACTTATGAGTGACCAGTAAAATCAGCAAAAGGATTCTCATCGTGAGAATCCTTTTTACTTGATCCATTTAACTGACTGAACTCACTTGCATCTCTTCGATGAAGGCAAAAGCTTGATCCATTTCCTGATCAGTAAAATTCAATTTGTTTTTCACGATACGTACTTTAGCAATTTGATCTTCTTTGTCCAGCTGATCGAAAAATAGCAATGTGGAGACCAATTCCAAAAAGCGTGATGATTTTTCATTTAATCGTTCGATACATTTTGGCAACTGTTCTTTCGGTGCTTCTGCTGTGGTAAGGAATTTCGATCCTTCATCCGTCACTTGATAGCAATATTGCTTATACGAACCCTTGTCCTCGAAACGTTCAGCCAAAAAGCCCATTTCACACAATTCTTCCACTCGCAATGTCAGTTCTTCCGAATAAGGACCATACATATGGAGCTCATATTTCTCGGCAAACGGGAAATTCATTTTCTTCAATATATAAACCATCTTCTGCATTTTCTTACGGCCATTTACTTCATTCGCCAACGATATAAACTGAACGATTTTTGCATGCTCTTGCAGCAAGTCCCGCAACCCCTCTCTTAACCTCTTAACAATTCCAAAATCTTCTCATGCAACGGGTTTCCATCTACTAACAAGTCTTCAGGATAATAAATTTTATGATCTGTTCTGCGTTTTCCTGATATCGCTTCGACCACATCGGACATTCGCGACAGTTCACGCAAATCGCCATTTTCTAGCTGTAAATAAATCGGCACACGTTCATTCTCTTCACCTGGACGATAAAAGTCATAAGGCAAGTCTGATGAAGAATCCGTCACTAAATAATAGTCAGGATCGAGTCCTGCTTCTTTAAACAATGTAATAAGTTCACCGAATTTCATATATTGCACTGCAGGATCGAACTCGGCATATTGAAACAACCGTCTATTCACGAAGCGATCGCACAAATCCGCTAAAATCGTGTCATCTTCTTCCATCCACATCTGGAAATACGTCAATAACACGCCCTCATCAAGAGCTATATACTCTTTCAATTTGAACTCTTGTGCAAAAAACGAAATGAAGTGCACGGGTTCTTGCTTAAATGCATACCCCGTTTCGAATAAATATTTCGCTCTGTGTAAAATTTTTATCAGAATCACTTCTGCACTTCGCGACACTGGGTGGAAATACACTTGCCAGTACATCTGATAGCGGCTCATGATATAGTCTTCCACCGCATGCATGCCGCTATGCTTGATGACTACTTGGTCTTCAGTCGGGCGCATGACACGCAAAATCCGTTCCATGTCGAAATGGCCGTAGGAAACGCCTGTGTAATATGCATCGCGTTGAAGATAATCCATACGGTCTGCGTCGATTTGACTGGAAATCAAGCTAACGACCAGTTTATCGGGATACGTTTTGTCGATAACATCCGCCACTTTTTGAGGGAAATCTGGCGACACACGACGCAGCACTTCATGGACTTCTGTCTGTTCCAATAAAATTTGCTGGGTGAATTGTTCGTGATCCAGATTGAATACTTTTTCAAATGCGTGGGAAAACGGCCCGTGTCCTAGATCATGCAATAGTGCAGCACAAAGTGCGACGAGCCGCTGTTCTTCGTCCCATTCTTCACGCCCACTGAAGCCATCGTCGAGAATTCGTCTGACGATTTCATAGACACCGAGCGAATGCTGGAAGCGGCTGTGTTCTGCGCCGTGGAACACTAAGTAGGTGGTGCCAAGCTGGCGAATTCTGCGCAGACGCTGGAACTCGCGTGTGTTGACGAGGTCCCATATTACGCGATCTCTTACATGTATGTAGCGATGCACGGGGTCTTTAAACACTTTTTCTTCGGGCAGTTTTTCGTTTTGGTACGCCATGTCGTCACCTCATCCTTCATTCGTTCCAGTATAACAAAAAACGACGTGACGCGACATAGTACACTATGACGGATTTTAAATAGGATTGTGTGTGGAATTTCAAATTTAAGATAGTGACTTAGTATCTACGAGGGGATGGAAGCTCCAGCTGACGGACGCTTTCCCATGGGCCTGCGGTGAGCCAACCAGTTCGCTACGCTCTCTTTTGGTTGTCTTACCTGATCAGGCTGATCCATCGGTCGCCCCCAACTTCCGCTTCCATCCTACTTATTGAGTGGTGGTACTTAGATCACTCACTGTAGCTAATATGTAAGTTATTATTTTGGCTAAACTTATTCAAGTTTAAAATAGATTACAAACCTAACTTCCATGCACAACAAAATGGAGCACCTACTCGCATTGAAGGGATTGGCGTCCCAGAGGATCAGCCCGACAGGAGAGACAACTAAGGGAGCTTGCGACTGGTTGGCTCGACGCGGGCTCTCAGGAAAAGCGTCCCCTCCGAAGCGCAAATCCCCTCCCCAACACCCTGTCAGCCTACCCCCACTCACTTTACTTAACTCCTACTCACCCAAAATAAACGCCCATTTTATTACCATCTTCATAGAATTTTGTGACTCTCTGAATAAAAGATTCGTTTCGTGGTCATAATGGCAGTAGAAAGAGAGTACAAGACAGGAGGCATGGAGATGGTGAAAGTTAGACAAGACGCTTGGTTAGAACAAGACGATGAATTATTGGCAGAGACGGTGCTACGACATGTAAGAGAAGGAAGTACACAGTTAGGTGCATTTGAGGAAGTAGGTGACGCACTGAACCGAACAGCGGCAGCTTGTGGGTTCAGATGGAATGCCGTCGTGCGAAGAGACTACGAGGGTGAACTCTCTGAAGCGAAGAAAGAGAGAAAGCAAACGTTACGTGTACTAGGTACAGATTTTAAAAGACGTAACCAACAAATGTATAACCCCGAGACAGGCGCAGATGGTCAGGAGAAAATCCAAGTTCCATTATCCGCCCTATCACTCGATACGGTCATTGCCTATTTGATTCGCATGCATCATAACGGCGGTGCGGATACGGATGCTCTGCGATGGAGACAGACAGCAAAAACAGCGACGGAACAAATGAAATCGCTAGAAGCGCAAATTGAAGATCTGAAAAAAGAGAATAGAACGTTGAAAGATGATTATGAGCAATTCGTCCAAATCATGAATCGTGCACGTCGATTAATCGCTTTGAATGAAGAAAGTGAGCACGTCGCACCGTTGTTTAAAATGGAACCGAATGGGAATTTAATCACATCAAAAGAGCCGCCAATCAATAACTGATTGGCAGCTTTTTTTCGTACTATGATAACATCTTTTGATTGCGTTCAAAGACACGTTGCAAATAAAATCCGTACAATTCCATTTCCTCGTCTGTTAACCCACCGTGACGCACATCTTCCGTCAACGAACGCAATACTATTTGCAGACGAATAACGATTTCATTGACCGTCAATTGTGTATCCAGAATTTCCGATAATGACGCCATTGTATCCGGTTGGATCACAGGATAGCTGAATTTCGTCTGCTGACCCTGTAAGCCTTTGTCATAAACTTCACGAATTAATTTTGCGCGTTCGGAACCACTGCCTTCAATGCATAAATACACTTGCACAGCGACTCCTTGACGCAGACGCCGTTGAGAAACCCCTGCGAATTTCTTGCCATCGACACTTAAATCATACGATCCCGGACAATAAGATCCGACAATTTCATAGGCTTCTATCCGTTCGCCAAGTTCAGGAAATAATAGCTGGACTAGTGATAACATCGCTTCGTAGCCTACCGGAATATCAATCGAAGACTTCTGTTCGGAAAAGATTAAGGAGATATTTAATATCCCTTCATCTAGCACGACTGCAAGGCCGCCCGAATTGCGGACGATTGAACGATAGCCGTGTCGCTCGATTCCATCCATCGCTTGTTGAATGAACGGCATCCGATGATCTTGAATTCCTAACACGATCGTCTTGTCATGTACCCATGTCCTGACAACCGGTACACTTTGTTGCTGTCCAACTAATTGGCATAACGTATCATCCATAGCGAATGATTCGAGTGCGGAACGATTACGTGCTGAAATCGATTCGTCGATGAAACGCCAAGCTGGTTGATTTAGTAAACGTTTATCTTGTGACATGTCTAGCTCTCCTATAGTGAGTGATCTGGATTATATGTAGACGGTTCACAAACTACGAGCCTGTCATGATAAGCTCTGAGCTGCCGTGATGATTGATAGTTTGTAGACATCTTCCGCAGAACAGCCGCGTGACAAGTCGTTGACAGGGCCATTCAAGCCTTGAAGGATTGGACCGATTGCTTCATAGCCACCCAGACGTTCTGTCAATTTGTAGCCGATGTTTCCAGCATCGAGTGTCGGGAAAATAAAGACGTTTGCATCGCCTTTGATGACAGATTCGGGCGCTTTTTTCGCTGCTACACTGGGTACATACGCTGCATCAAATTGAAATTCTCCATCAATCAATAGATCAGGTGCTAATTCTTTAGCAATTCTAGCCGCCTCCACTACTTTTTCCGTCTCTTCTGTCACAGCAGAACCTTTAGTAGAGAATGAAAGCATGGCAACGCGCGGATCAATGCCGAATGCTTTTGCAGTTTTCGTACTTTCCACAGCGATTTCAGCCAACTCTTTAGCGGAAGGATTCACAGTAATGGCACAGTCTGCAAAAATTAGACGCTCTCCTTCTTTCATCATAATGAAAGCGCCGCTAGTTTTTGAAATGCCAGGCTTCGTCTTGATGATTTGCAATGCCGGACGAACTGTATCCGCCGTCGAATGGGCAGCTCCGCTCACCAAACCGTCTACACGTCCTGTATAGATTAGCATAGTTCCGAAATAGTTTACATCTTTCAATTGCTCGCGCGCTTGCTCAATTGTAGCTTTTCCTGCACGCCGTTCAACGAATTTCTCCGCCAGTTCTTCAAAATAGGAAGCGTTTGCAGGATCAATCAGCTTAATTTCAGAAATATCGAAACCACTATCTTTGGCTGCTTTATTTACCGCTTCTTCATTACCTAATAAAACTGGTGTAATAATCCCCTCTTGTTGAAGATGTACAGCTGCTTCTAGTATTCTAACGTCTTCCCCTTCAGGTAATACAATCGTCTTTCCTTTACCTTCCAACGTTTTACGAATCCCTTCAAAAAGATCTGCCATATGTAATTCCCACCCTTTGTTATATTTTCCTATTCATCATACCTGAAAAGACAAATTAATACACTATGAATCCTGAAGTTTTCAGACAACTGGCTATTCGTTTTTGTAATGCATGTCGTGGGTCTTACCTTATTCCTTAACGAGCAAAGACTGTTTATGATACACTTAAAGTAGAAACTACTTTAATTTAAAAGGAGACTGAATTCAAGTGAACGAAGCAGCTATTACATTAGACGGTTGGTATGTACTTCACGATTTTCGCACGATGGACTGGGCTTCTTGGAAAATGATTTCAAAAGAAGAGCGCCAGGCAGCAGTCAATGAATTCCTAACATTTTTGGAGCGTATACAAGAAGCGGATGAGGCTAAAACAGGTAGTCACGCGTTTTATACAGTAGTTGGCCAAAAGGCAGACTTCATGCTAATGACATTACGTCCTACAATGGATGAACTTCAGCAGTTGGAAGCGGAATTCAATAAGTTAACCATTGCGGATTACACAATCCCAGCATATTCTTATGTGTCGGTAGTCGAGTTATCAAACTACCTAGCAGGTGAATCTGACGAAGATCCATATCAGAACCCATATGTACGCGGACGCTTGTATCCTGAATTACCACGTAGCCAATATGTTTGTTTCTATCCAATGGACAAGAAGCGCGAAGGCGAAGACAATTGGTACATGCTCGACATGGACAACCGCAAAAGTTTAATGCGCAGCCACGGCATGATTGGCCGCGGATATGCAGGTAAAGTGAAGCAAATCATTTCCGGATCCGTCGGCTTTGATGATTACGAGTGGGGCGTCACGTTGTTCTCTGATGACATATTGCAGTTCAAGAAGCTCGTCTATGAAATGCGTTTTGACGAAGTCAGTGCACGTTACGGCGTATTTGGCTCGTTCTTCATCGGTACGATTTTAGACGCGGACAAGCGTGCAGCATTTTTTGAAGTATAATACGTTTAGACCTAAGCCGCGAATGAAATAATTCGCGGCTTTTTTGTGCGCAGAAAGAAAATGATTAGGGCTAGTGGTTTGAGATTGAAGCGCCAGCTGGGGACGCTTCAAACGCGTCCGCCTGGAACGTAGCGCAACGTTGCATTCCCGAGACCTTGAATTCTCCATTCCAATTCACAATAGAAACACTAGTGAAGCGAAGTGGAAGGCGGCGACTCGGGGAGGATCAGCTCGACAGGTAAGACAACCAATAGGAAGCGAAGCGACCTGGTTGGCTTACCGCGAGCCCTCCCGAACG
>NZ_PDYS01000033.1:0-9168 GCF_002743155.1 Sporosarcina sp. P1 | reverse complement strand
ATTCATGTGAGTCCTCCTTGGTTGTAATTAGGGGTCAAGCCCTCAATGCCTTGACACCCCCGAATCATACCAAGGGGACTTTTCTATTTCAATAGGGCTCCACTAAACAAACAGGAATGCTCCCGATGGATCAGCTCGAAAGGAGAGACAACCAAAAGAGAGCGAAGCGAACTGGTTGGCTCACCGAGAGCCCATGGGAAAGCGTCCGCCAGCTGGAGCTTCAATCCCATGCGCTAAACTAACTATTCATTACAAACACCATTCGATCTTAAACTTCAGCACTTTCCACGACACACTACATCAATCAGTGAATAGCTTTGTTTGATCACATACGAAAAAGGGTACTTATACTACACATATTCCCATAACAAACACTAGTAAATACCGCCCGACTTGCATATCCATATAGTATGAAATGCGTACCGAGTGGATAAAATGAAAACACCAACCTGCGCGAATCCAATCTTTAGATGGATTGGCGGTTCACGCATTACTGCGTAAACTAGTTATACTAGCTACACGTGTAGAAAATTTCTATTCGGAGGTGGATACCATGAATGCTGTAATAGGGTTTGCGGGCGCCGCCGAACAACTGCATCGGTATGACGCAGTCCGTAGAAAGAATGCCGGAAACGCGTATGAACGTCAAGCAGATTTCCGTGAACAGACGCAAAAGACCAAAGATGAACTAGTGGCATTGCTGCGCGGAAACTCGCAACCAATGGAAAAACTTGAAGAAACGCAAAAAGACTTCCAAAAGCTTGGCGCAGGACAGATGAAAAATATTTCGATTCCACTCGGCAACAACTTGGATGAAACGATTGATTTATGGCGTAAAGTCCGCAAAGAGGCATACTCTGAATCACCACCAACGACAGCGGATTATCAACTAGCCAGTAATGCATCAGCGAAGATCACACAAGCTGAACTACAATTGGCGTTACATAACCGAGCCAAAACTATACGTGATCAAATGGAGAGTGTTGACAGTACGATTACAACTGACAGACCAAATCGAATGCAACAGCAATATAGCCATGCATTTTCCGTCTATCAAATACAAAATCAAGCCCGAATGAATCAGTACGAAATGAATCAGCCACAAATGAATGTCAGCGTATGATTTGATTCCATTGAAAGTGAAGCCTGTTTTGCTGTAACTCAGTAAACGGGCTTTTTCGATGATTTATATTTTGCTAGCTTTCTATTAATACGAAGAGAAAGGAAGTCCTACATATGTCAAAGAAGAAGTTACCGAAAACCAATGCAATTCGCATCATCGAAAGCGAGAAGATACCCTATGAAATTCATAGCTATCAAACGGATGACGGACATAATGATGGGGTTTCAGTTGCGAATAAAACGAATGTACCGGTTTCTCACGTCTATAAAACGCTCGTTGCCATGGCGAGTAAAACAGACTTGCTTGTCTATATCATTCCCGTTTCGGACGAGCTAGACTTGAAAAAAGCAGCGAAAACAGCTGGTTTCAAAAAAGTCGAAATGCTACCTATGAAGGAATTGACGAAAGAAACAGGCTATGTCCGTGGCGGTTGTTCGCCAATCGGTATGAAACGCGAGTTACCGACATTCATTGATCAACAAGCCGAAACAATCGACTGTATTTATGTCAGTGCGGGCAAAGTCGGATTGCAAATGAAATTGGCGCCACAGGACTTAGCACATGTCGCAAAAGCGAAATTCAGTGACGTTGTAAAGTAAGGACACAACAACTTTGTTGATTTCTGTTACAATGAATCAATGAAGACACTGATAACTAGAAGAAAGAAGAATGTATATGCGTAATTTATTAGCTTGGCGATGGATATTTTTCATCGGGGGAATGATGATTATGTCGCTTGGCATTTCGTTGATGATTAAAGGTCAGCGGCTTGGGATTGCTCCATGGGACGTGCTCCATCTTGGTTTGTATCAAAACTTCGGATTAACGATTGGATCCTGGAGTATTATATCTGGTTTTGTTATCATTTCGGTGACATCGATTATCTTGAGGCAATGGCCGAGAGTAGGTACATGGCTTAATATGTTGATCATCGGGTTATTTATCGACTTTTTCAACTGGCTTTTACCTGATGTCACTTCATTGACTGCGCAAATTATTTTTTTCATCATCGGTGTATTCGTCCTATCGTATGGGGTAGGAATATATGTATCACCGAATCTTGGTGCTGGACCACGTGACAGCTTGATGCTGTTGTTTGTTGAAAAGTTTGGCTGGAGTCTTCGATTGGTACGGACTACGATAGAAGCCATTGCCACACTTATCGGTTTCTTACTTGGTGGACCAGTAGGAATTGGTACATTGGTTGTCGTCCTATTCACTGGTCAAATCATTCAGATCGCCTTACCACAATGCAAGAAAATGTTATTGAAGATCACGCATCAAACAGACGAAAAAGTTTTATTACACTATAAAGGAGCATAAGCCCACTCGGCTGTGCTTTTTTTATTTACCTATACATATGATGAAATGAAGAAAGAAAGGATGGTCAATATATACGGACATATTACAGAATATATGGGAACGGCTTATACAGGACAAGGCGTGCAGCATAAATATGAGGAGTTGCTCGTGGAATCAAAGAAGACCATATTTTTGAAGTGTTTGCCTACGCATTCGTTATCGCAAGTGTTCAATGACTTGGCGGTTTACTTCGTCAATAGGGGCTATAGTGTGGATAGATTCATGAATCCTGGCCATGTGGATAAAACCGATGCACTTTTCGTTAAAGGACTGGAACTGTTCATCTTGCAGGCATCCCATCCGATTTCATTCGAGCCGACAGATCTTGGCAAACGCCATAAAGTCTTTTGTTTCTATGACGTCTATCACCTAGATCAGCTACTCGACCGGCATGACGAAGTAAGTGCTTTGTTGAAAGAAGAAAGATCACGTTTTAGTCAGTCGTTGAAAGAGTTAAAACGAGCAAAAGCGATTCATGATGAATGGGAAGTAGTTAATATTGCCCGTATGGATTGGCCTCGCCACGAAGAAATTACGGAAGAATTAAAGCAACAATTATTTGGAACGATTGAACTAACGAAACCCGCCCATGTTTCGCATCGGATTGTCGGTTCATTGTCAGCTGGCAGCGCACATGACTTCATCCCGTCTATCACGAAACGTACGAAACGTCGCTTTCTGATCAAGGGTTTACCGGGCACAGGCAAGTCGACGATGATGCGAGCGTTAGGAGACGAAGCACAGCGACGTGGGCTAGATGTGCTGTACGGTTGGTGCGGATTGGATCCGGCAAGTATCGATTTAGTACTGTTTCCGGAGTTATCGGTGTGTCTGTTTGATTCGACGCAACCCCATGCCTACGATGCAGAAAGTCCGCGTGATGAATTGGTCGATATCGTGCCGTTATGTGCAGAAGATGAAGAAGCGGAAAAGCAAATTGACGATATACGACGTCGTTATCAAACGGTGATTGGGGAAGCGGGAAGTCAGATGCAAGCCGCTGTGCAATCACAAAACAGCGCAAGAATTCAAATGGACCGTGCGTTAAACGTGGAAGCATTTGAGAAGAAGTTGCAGGATTTATATGCGTTTATTAAAGCAATTGAAGAGAAATGATTTTGTATAAGATATAAAAAAAACCGCAAATTTGCGGTTTTTTACTTGAATTTATGAATATAAAAGGCTTCATTATACAACCAGTCAAGTGCATCCTGATCGTTTGCAGCCCATCGTTTTTCCATGTCGGGTAACATCCAAACCGTCTGGGAGGCATGTGCGCGTAATGCGGCAATCTTTTTATCTGCTACGTTAGGTGTATGGTGCACAACATGCGGTTCACCAAGTTGATTCAACGTATCATTATCGAATGCTTTCATATACAGTAGCGGCCGATTCGCTTCTGGCATACGGCTCATCGCTTCAATCACAGCCACGCCTGTTGCGTTGTGGTCGGGATGTACAGCAAGCGTCGGGTGGAATGAGATGACTAATGAAGGATGTAATTCATCAATGAGATCAGTCATCATGTTAACCAGTTTTTCAGGATCTTCAAATTCTATCGTTTTGTCGCGAAGTCCCATCATGCGTAAATCTGTCAATCCCATCGCATCACACGCATCCAGCAATTCTTGTTTACGGATTTGTGGAAGCGTCTCGCGGTTTGCGAAAGGAGGATTACCGAGATTTCTACCCATTTCGCCGAGTGTCAAGCAAGCATACGTCACAGGTACGCCCATTTCAATATATTCTGCAATCGTTCCGGCGGTGCCGAATGATTCGTCATCGGGATGAGGGAATACAACGAGTACATGTCGTTCTTTTTGCAACATCAAATAATCTCCCTTCTTAATAAGCAAATGGCGTTTCACTGATTTCAAGCGCTACCGCAAGCTTTCCGTCAGGTCCAAGTCCCGCCATCAGTAAACGATTATGCTCGTCGACTGTATAATGTGTGATCCCTTGTGCATAAATCCAGCCACTCGGCAACTTCAGACCGACACGGTGCGGGGATTCGCCTGCCACTTTGCCAAGTTCGTAACGGATAATGACATTACGAATAAACGCGCCCGCATTGAAAAATCCTTCTTGGAAATGAGAAGCATACGATCCATTTGTCGTTTCCAAATGTATGTAGACATCTTTATTGGCAAAGGAGTTCAGTAACTCTTGTAAATGTTTCACGTCAACAGATTCCATACTCATCCTCCTAAGTCTTGCAGTCATTTCGCTGCAATCTTTCTATTTAAGTAGTATATAGATATTGAGGTTTGAATGCGATTAGACGGCTCACTAAAGGTCGGAGTGCACCTTTTACGCATGTGTTATACTTCCTGCAGTTCTACCTGTGGCACGTCGAACTGATTTTTCGCACCGTGCATGACAGGTCCTACATACTCATTAAGCTTCCAGCCGTGTGCGATTGCTGCTGTGACAAACTGCTTCGCTTGAATAACCGCGTCTTTAATCGACAAGCCATTCGCCAAATTGGCTGTGATAGCGGCTGCAAATGTACAGCCCGCACCATGATTATGATACGTATCGGATCTTTTTGATTTGAGTAATGTATACGTCAATCCATCGTAGAATAAATCCACCGCTTCTTCATGATCGAGTTGTTTACCACCTTTGATCACGACATTACGTGCACCGAGTTCATGAATTTTCTGTGCTGCTACTTTCATGTCTTCGATTGTTTTCGGTGTTTTCATAGAAGCTAATTGTCCCGCTTCGAATAAGTTCGGCGTAACGATTTCTGCTTTTGGCAGGAGATATGTAATCATCGCATCCGTATTACCGGGATTCAATACTTCATCTTCCCCTTTACACACCATGACAGGGTCGATCACCACGTGATTCAAACCGGATTCATCAATTGCCTGACCTGCCGTTTGAATGACTTCTTCTGTACTCAACAAGCCTGTTTTGATAGCGTCGACTCCAGTAGACAATGCCGTTTTCAATTGTGCTTTTACGACATCGATTGGCAATGAATAAACATTATGTGACCAATTCTGATCGGGATCCATCGTGACAATCACTGTCACTGCCGTCATGCCATACGTACCGTGCTCCTGAAAAGTTTTCAAATCCGCCTGAATACCTGCACCGCCTGATGTATCCGAGCCTGCAATCGTTAAGGTTTTCTTCAATGACATAATAAAACGTCTCCTTTGCCTACTAAATTTTGTTGTTACGTATAGTATACAACTAATTGTCGAAATACAAACAACTCGGGTATGATGAAAGTCTAGGAAGCTTGTAATACGTACAGGTTTTGCCATTGAAACCTATTATTCTACAGAACGTACAAATAGAAGCGGAGTGTTGGATCATACGAGAGGATGTGAGCCATGAGTAAGCATGAATCGTCTAAGAGAGAGAAGAAAGATTGGACGAAGGCTGATGCTCAAGCCGCTGTGACATTCACTGGACGGAAAAAGACCAAACGGAAGCGAAGAGGAGGAATTCTCGAACTCGCCTTTACTTTATGGTCTTCGTGGAGAACAACATATATTTTATTAATGGTACTATTGGTCGCCGCACTTATTATCCTGCCAATCGCAGGCTTTTATTTAATGCAACTGGGCTCTACTTTTTCAGAACAAAAGACGGCATTTGTCGAGCGTGTCCAAGAGCTACAGGAACTGACAACGGCGGAAGCTTATACGAAAGTGCTCGTCAAACGTACTGACAATGAATTGTTCGGTAAAAACATCGGTGTTAATTTTCCTGGAACGAAGCGGAATTTATTAGTGGTCATTCCAGGTTCAATCAAGGCCGGAATTGATCTAAGTGAAATCACCGAGCAGGATATGCAAGTGGACGAAGAAGAGAAACGTATTGAGCTGACGATACCAAAAGCTGAATTCGTCGGTGGTGCAGAATTGTATTTCGATAAAGTGGAAGTCTATTCTGTAGAAGGATTATTTCGTGGAAAAGCAGACATTAAAGAAGGCTATGAATTAGCGAATGAAGCCAAAACGCTAATAATGGAAGAGGCATCCGAACAAGGTGTCCTGGAATCCGCAGAGAAAAATGCAGTAAAAACACTAAAAGATATGTTTTCATTTGCAGGCTATCAACTAGATATTGAATTTAAGGAGTGATGCATATGGTAGCAGAATTTCGTAATGATTGGGATCACATATTAAAAGATGAATTCGATAAACCGTATTATCAGGAGCTGCGTACTTTTCTTCGCGAAGAATACACAAATCACATCATCTATCCACAAATGTCTGATATGTGGACAGCTTTTAAATTGACGCCTTTTCAGGATGTCAAAGTCGTGATTTTGGGCCAGGATCCGTATCATGGGCCCAAACAGGCTCATGGTATGAGTTTTTCTGTGCAGCCTGGCTTGAAAATGCCACCAAGTTTACGCAATATTTTCAAAGAGCTATCATCAGATATTGGAATGGATGTTCCGACTGAAGGAATGTTGACAGGATGGGCCGAACAAGGTGTATTATTATTGAATACGGTATTGACTGTGCGCGAAGGAGCAGCTGCTTCGCATCGCGGAAAAGGTTGGGAACTCTTTACGGACGAAGTCATTCGTAAACTGTCGATGCGCAGTGCACCAATTGTTTTCATTTTATGGGGAAGACATGCGCAAGAAAAAGCGGCATTGATCAATCGCAGACGTCATGCCATTATCGAATCGCCTCATCCGAGTCCTTTCAGTGCATCTAGAGGATTCTTTGGCAGTAAGCCGTTTTCTAAAACGAATGATTATTTACGCAAGTGGGGAAGAGAGCCAATTGATTGGGCGAAGACTATCAAGTGAATAACTAGAAAGGATGTGTAACGATGGCAGTCAATTGCTTCGACTGTATCTTCTTTTATACAACTTGGGACCCGGCAAGTCCGCGGGGCTGTAAGGCATATGGATTCAAGACGAAAATGTTGCCATCTATAGTGGTAAAGCGCTCTTCTGGTATGGAGTGTATGAAATTCGAACCGAAAAAGGGGATGAAAATGCGATGATCACAGCTGCACAATTGCTTGGAGAAATGGAGCAACAAGTACGCTTGGCGAAACAAACACAGAATGAGGCGACGCGAAGAGAAGCCATTTATGCTGTGCAGACGTTATGTAATTTGATGCTCGGTGATGACAGACCATCTGCACCGGCCATCCCGCAAGCTATACAAATGAGCACTGTACATGCAACGCCGATTACGTCACTGAGCGAGCAACCATTACGTGAAGAAGATGCCAACGGTGAGTCGTTATTTGATTTCTGATAGCGCCACAAACCGTTCAAACACCTGTCATGTCTACGTGTTTTACTATGGTAGACTGGAAACAGGGTATACAATATTCGTTAGAAAGAAGGAATAATTATGCCGTTTTTTATTATTGCAGGAGCTATTAATGCCGCGATTGCAGTTGGATTTGGGGCGTTTGGTGCACACGCATTGAAAGATCGTCTGTCCGAACATTACTTAGCCGTCTGGGAAACCGCGGTACAATATCAGATGTTCCATGCGATTGCATTACTCGCAATCGGTATTTTGATGAGCAACGCATTGCTTGGACCATCGACGCAACTATCATGGGCTGGCTATTTAATTCTAGCTGGTATCGTTATTTTCTCAGGAAGCCTGTATGTACTCAGCTTGTCTGGAATCGGAATTCTTGGTGCTATCACACCGATTGGTGGCGTTGCATTCATCGCGGGATGGATTATGTTGATCATTGCGGCAGTGAAATTCGGAAGATAACAAAGGAAAACCGCTCAAGATGAGCGGTTTTTTCTTATGGCGTTTGGTCGAAGTAATTTAATTCCTCTGGGAACTCCGCATAATCGAAGTAGATCATAGGGAATAAATAGCGTCGCCCTGTATTGGCTTGGCTGAGGATGACGTGATCGCGTCCTGCAGCTTCTACCATACCTGTGACAGCGATCGTGTTTTTGCCTGCTTCTACCGCATGCTCGAATGAAAAATGAAAGACGCCGGGTTTTCCTCTGTTAAGCCGTAAAATATTCTCGATGTACGACTGCTCTCTAAAAGGTGTAGTTGGTACGTTCCCCTGTATATTTGTTTGTGGTGGTACCATTTGTTGCTGGGCATAGCCAGGATTCCAATAATATTGAACCATTTCAACATCCTCTCCAGATCTGTTAGTTTTACTTGCGGGCAGTCTTGTTGGGCGAGGGAAAGGTGCGTTGCGTGCTGAAGTAGCCTGTGTGAAGCGGGCAAGCGCTTTTATTCCCTTTTTTTGTCGCGATGACAGCTAAAGCAAAACCCCCTTGGTTGTATCTTATGTTGGAAGGGTGGTGGGTATGAATGATGTTTTTTGGAGAGGAGTTCAAGTGCTGGGGGAAGGTAACGTTACGCTGCGTTCCAGGCGGACGCGTTCGGGAGGGCTCGCGGTAAGCCAACCAGGTCGCTTCGCTTCCTATTGGTTGTCTTACCTGTCGAGCTGATCTTCCCCGAGTCGCCGCCTTCCACTTCGCTTCACTAGTGTTTTTATTGTGAATTGGATTGGGGAGTTCAAGGTCTGGGGGAAGGTAGCGTTACGCTACGTTCCAGGCGGACGCGTTCGGGAGGGCTCGCGGTAAGCCAACCAGGTCGCTTCGCTTCCTATTGGTTGTCTTACCTGTCGAGCTGATCCTCCCCGAGTCGCCGCCTTCCACTTCGCTTCACTAGTGTTTCTATTGTGAATTGGAATGG
>NZ_PDYS01000032.1:0-9243 GCF_002743155.1 Sporosarcina sp. P1 | reverse complement strand
CAAGCTTTACTCAAAGAGTCTAGTAACGATGGCGAAGAGGTCACACCCGTTCCCATACCGAACACGGAAGTTAAGCTCTTCAGCGCCGATGGTAGTTGGGGGTTTCCCCCTGTGAGAGTAGGACGTTGCTAGGCTTTATTTTTTTTGCTTCTTTTCAGTGGTCCCGTGGTGTAGCGGTTAACATGCCTGCCTGTCACGCAGGAGATCGCGGGTTCGATTCCCGTCGGGACCGCCATATTCTAACATTCCAAAACGATTTCACCTTAATGGGTGCAATCGTTTTTTTATTGTAAATAAACAAGGTTGTCTTCTTAGCTTTTGTTTTGCAAGGTTTTTCTGTACACTAGTACTATAATAGGAAGAGAAGGGTGAGTTGGCTGTGTGGAAGAAAGAAATTAAGTCTGTTGTAGAGATGGAGAATTTAGCTGCCAAGATTGGTAGCTATCTAAGACCTCCTGATGTTCTGACACTTGAGGGCGATCTCGGAGCTGGTAAGACAACATTCACAAAAGCGCTTGCAAAAGCAATGGGCGTCACACGGACGGTCAGTAGTCCTACTTTTACGATTATCAAGCAGTATGAAGGGGATTACCCTTTCAATCATTTGGATGTATATCGGTTAGCCAATAGCGAGGAAGACTTAGGTTGGGACGAACTGTTTTATGGAGATGCGATTTCTGTGGTGGAATGGGCACAATTTATTGAAGAAGAGTTGCCTGAACATCGATTAGAATTGGTCATCCATCATACGGGGCCCGATTCCCGTAGAGTTGAATGTACGCCAAAAGGTGAACGATTTACACGTATTTGTGAGGAGATTTTTACATGATATGGTTAGGTATAGATACAGCAAATTCACCTTTATCTGTAGCAATCGTTAAAGATGATGTATTACTTATCGAAGAGTCAAGCATGATGAAGATTAATCATTCTCTACGTGCGATGCCAGCAGTGGAAGAGGCGTGTCGTAAAGCTAGTATTACTCCTTCGGAAATAGACGCTATTGCTGTTTCTGAGGGCCCTGGTTCGTATACAGGCGTTCGGATTGGCGTGACAATTGCGAAGACGCTAGCTTGGACGCTTGATAAGCCTCTTTATGGTGTATCGAGTCTAAAGGCTTTAGCGGTGAATGGACAACTGTTCAACGGTCTGATCTGTTCCATAATGGATGCTAGAAGATCTAACGTTTACACAGGTGTCTATCGAGCGAAGGGGACTGAATTGGTCAATGTGTTAGAAGATCAGCACTGTGCACTTGCAGAGCTGTTGGAGAAGTTAAAAAAGTATGAAGAGACGGTTTTATTTGTTGGAGAAGATGTGAAATTGTATGAATCAATTATTCGTGAGCATCTTGGAGAGCAAGCATATATTGCTTCATTTGCATTGAATGTGCCACGTGCATCTTCTGCTATCTTACTAGCGCAAAGTGAGAACCAACCCGAAACGGTCCATACGTTTACGCCACAGTATAAGCGGATTACTGAGGCAGAAGCTAATTTGGTGAAGAAGGAGTCTTCCCATGAGTAATGAAGTGCTATTCCGAAAGATGACGTATGAGGATATTCCAGCGGTTGCGGGAATAGAACTCGAATCGTTTGCGACGCCTTGGACAGAAGAGATTTTCGAGCATGAATTAACAGGAAATGAATATGCGCATTATATTGTAGCGGATTTAGACGGTGAAGTGATTGGGCATTGCGGTATGTGGATTGTTCTCGATGAATGTCATATTACCAATGTAGCCGTACTTTCGGCTTACCGAGGTAAAGGCTATGGAGAGGATCTGATGCGCCAAGCAATGGAGTTGTGCCGCTTGAATGAAGTGAAGTCCATGACGCTTGAAGTGCGTGTGAGTAATGAGCCAGCACGGATGTTGTATCGTAAGTTAGGTTTTCAAGAAGGCGGTATCAGGAAAAACTATTATACAGACGACCATGAAGATGGACTCGTCATGTGGGTGGAATTCTAATGGATAAAGATCATTATATTTTAGGTATTGAAACAAGCTGTGATGAAACAGCAGCTTCTATAGTGAAAAATGGTACGGAAATTATTTCATCTATTGTTTCGTCACAAATTCAGCAACAAAAGCAATTCGGGGGTGTCGTTCCCGAAATAGCTTCGCGTCTACATGTGGAACAAATTACACTGGTAATTGAGGAAGCATTGAATGAAGCCAAGCTTGTACCAAGTGATTTGGAAGCGGTCACTGTGACAGAAGGGCCTGGATTAGTAGGAGCCCTGTTGATCGGTATCAATGCAGCGAAGGCTTTTGCATTTGCGAATCAGTTACCATTGATTGGTGTGCATCATATTGCAGGCCATGTCTATGCCAACCAATTGATTCATGAGATGGAGTTTCCTTTGCTGGCGCTCATCGTCTCAGGGGGTCATACCGAGCTTGTCGTCATGAAATCACATGGTTCATTCGAATTGATCGGTGAAACGCGTGATGATGCTGCAGGCGAAGCCTATGATAAAGTAGCTCGTGTACTTGGTTTGCCTTATCCAGGAGGTCCACAAGTAGATCGGTTGGCGCTAGCGAGTGATGAAAGTATTGACTTCCCACGCGCTTGGCTTGAAAAAGACTCGTATGATTTCAGTTTTAGTGGACTGAAATCTGCAGTTATCAATTATAAGCATAATATCGAGCAAAAAGGCGGAAAGATCAATCATGATCATGTTGCGGCGGGCTTTCAACAAAGTGTTGTCGACGTACTGACAGTCAAGACAGTGAAAGCGGCAAAAGAATATGATGTGAAGCAAGTGATTGCAGCAGGTGGTGTAGCTGCCAATCAAGGACTGCGAAACTCATTGACTGCTGCACTTGAAAAAGAAGGAATTCCTTTTTATGTTCCACCTATTTCATTGTGCACAGATAATGCGGCGATGATTGCCGCGGCTGGCTATGAGATGTGGAAAAGTGGTGTTCGAAGTGATTCTAGTATGAATGGTCGACCTGGAATGTCATTAAAATCATGGAATTAATGAAGATGCACACAATTTGCTAACTTTCAGCAAATTGTGTGTTTTTTTGTTAGACGAATATTCGTTTGTCAAGAGGGAACGTTCGTACTTATGCACAGTTTGTGGATAGATTGTTAGTAACATTTGTAACCTGTGAATGGTAAACGGATACATAATGGATAACTATGTGGACTAATAAACATATAATTGTGGATAACGTGGATAACTATGTTCATATGTGTTCAAATGGGGATCTATTCTGTGGAGAAGATTGTGGAGAAATAAAGTGTATTTTAGCTACCATTTTTTAATGAAAGTATGAAAATGACGAATGATAGGAGGAACGGAGGGGTTCTTGTCGCAATTTGTCGTCAAGTTGTTCGGCAAAGATAGTTGAAGCATGGTGTTTATATACAAGTGTTCATAAAGTTTCTTGATTGCCCTATAGAATGTGATGTGCGCTTTATGTGATGCTGCAAACGCTCATAGTTTCTAGGCATCCGCCCTATGAGATAACATATCCGCTCATACCTCTCCGGCATATGTTCAAGGCAACCGCGTACCCGCTCATAACCAAGACATTATGAACAAAAAAAGCATCAAGAACCATTCAGTTCTCAATGCTCATTTCGTTTTAGACAATTTCAAGTTCCAGACGTCTTTACAAGTTCTCTAACTCATCTTGAAGTAACAACCACTCTTCGGATTGTTCGTCATGGGCAGTCTGGATTTCATCGATTTGACGTTGGATATCCATTAGTGCGATGTGATCGTTCGCTAGTTCGGGTTCTAGTAGTTTTGCTTGCAAAGATTCAATTTCTTCGTCGAAAGCTTCGAGTTTATTCTCTAAGTCTGCAATGGATCTCTTAAGCCGGCGTTCATGGCGTTGGTTTTCTTTACTCGTCACTTCTTTCTTGACGGTAGGTTGTTTTGCTCGTTGTTCGAGTTGTGTTGCCGCTAATATTTCTTCCGTCTCAGTTTTTTTCTCGACGAAGTAATCGTAATCACCTAGGTATTCCACTGCTCCATCGTCACTCATTTCGATAACTTTGGTTGCAAGTCGATTGATAAAGTATCGGTCATGAGATACAAACAAAATCGTTCCGGGGAAATCATCCAGTGCATTTTCTAATATCTCTTTGCTATCGAGATCTAAATGATTCGTTGGCTCGTCCAATATCAAAGTATTGGATTTCTCGAGCATTAATTGTGCCAATGAAAGACGCGCTTTTTCTCCACCTGACAGGGAAGAGACGTGCTTTTCTATATCGTCACCTGTGAACAGGAAGCGTCCGAGTAGTGAGCGGACATCTTTCTCATTCATTAATGGCCAGTCGTCCCATATTTCCTGCAAGACGGTGCCGGAACCAATAAGTGTTGCCTGATTTTGATCATAGTAACCAAATTGGACATGGGTGCCGTAGCGAATTTCTCCGCCCATCAATTCGTTACGCTTTACTATAGTTTTAAGCAACGTGGATTTGCCGACACCGTTCGGTCCGACAAATGCTACGCGATCACCTTTATAAATACGCAGATTAATATTCTTTGATACAGGTTCTTCACCATAGCCAATTTTGACATCGTCTAGCGACAGTACATCGTTACCGCTTGGTCGGTCAATCGAGAAGGAGAAGTTCGCAGATTTCTCGTCGCCATCAGGAGATTCCATCCAGTTCCTACGCTCTAGTTGTTTCCGTCGACTCTTGGCCATTTTGGAAGTGGACGCACGCGCAATATTCTTCTGAATGAATTCCTCCAGCTTGGCACGTTCATCCTTTTCTTGAATGAACAACTTCTGATCGCGTTCATAGTTCTTCGCTTTCTCATCTAAGTATGAGCTGTAATTACCGCTGTACCTTGTGACTTTCCGTCGAGATACTTCATATACAGTAGTAACTACTTTATCGAGGAAGTATCGATCATGTGAAACGATTAGAATCGCACCTTCATAGCCTGACAAATACCGTTCGAGCCAATTCAATGTTTCAATATCCAAGTGATTCGTTGGTTCATCGAGTATCAACAAATCTGGCTTACTCAAAAGTATCCTCGCAAGCGCTAAACGAGTCTTTTGACCGCCTGATAGTAAGTGCACGGGCTTGTCGAAATCATCTGGGTAAAACCGCATGCCGTGAAGCACAGAACGGGCATCAGCTTCAAACTGATAGCCGCCTGCCTCCTTAAATTCAATTTGCAGTTCATCGTATTCCGTCATGATGCGAGCATAGCGATCCGCATCTTCATACACCGCGGGATTCGACATTTCATGCTCTAGCGCGCGCAGACGACTTTCCTTTTCACGAAGTGGCGCGAATACCGTCATCACTTCATCCCAAATCGTTAATTCTGAATCTAGTCCACTGTGCTGCTCGAGATAGCCCATACGTACATCTTTAGGAATGATGATATCTCCTTCATCCGCGGATATTTCACCTGCAATAATTTTCAATAATGTTGATTTTCCAGCACCATTTCGTCCTACTAGTGCGACGCGATCTCGATGCTGTACTTCGAGACGGACGTTCTCTAGTAGATCCGTGCCGGAAAAAGACTTGGTCAGTCCATTTACTTGTAAAATAATCAAGCCCCACACCTCTATTCCTTATTAGTTTAATGGAATGGGGCGTCCCATGCAATAATCGGCTTTACAATGAACTCGTTGTGCTGTACGATAAAAGCGGCTATACCCTTGTTCAGGGGTTGGTCATTGAAGTAACAATGGAGGTAGGGCACAGCAGTGAGTAAACCTAGAATTCCGCAGGCAACATCAAAACGGTTGCCTTTATATTATAGATTTTTACGAAATTATGCAGATAAGGGTGTACAACGTATTTCATCAGGCGAATTAAGTGAAGCAATGAAGATTGATGCAGCAACCATTCGCAGAGATTTCTCGCATTTTGGGGCGCTTGGACGTAAAGGATACGGCTATGATGTCGATTCCTTGTTGCAATTCTTCAGAGAAACACTTGATCAAGATGAAGAAACTAAAGTGGCTTTGATCGGAGTAGGTAGTCTCGGCAACGCTTTTTTGAAATACAATTTTCAAAAAATCCACAATACGAAAATTGTTGTGGCGTTCGATCCGAAAGCACCACATGAAGGTGAATTAAAGAACGATATTCTGATTTATCCACCTGATCGTATTGAAGAGAAAATTAATGAACTAGGTATTGAAATGGTTATTTTGACCGTGCCATCACGTGTTGCACAAGAATTGACGGATCGTCTCGCTACAACGTCTGTGAAAGGGATATTGAACTTTACTCCAGAACGACTGGCCGTACCAGATACAATCCGTATTCAGACCATCGACTTGTCCGTTGAGTTGCAAACATTGATTTATCTTATCAAAACGGACGTAAAAGATTCACAAATTACGTGACACCACGATAGTAAAATTATAGGTTTTCATGTAGAATAGACATATTATGAGGAGGTGGCCAACATGGCTCCAGGTATCGGAAGTTTACTGATTATCGCTGTGATTGCATTGCTTATATTTGGTCCTAAGAAATTACCTGAAATCGGTAAAGCATTCGGTTCTTCATTGCGTGAGTTTAAAAACGCAACAAAAGGCCTTACAGAAGACGAGGATGACGTAAAAAAGGTTGAAGACAAGAAAGAAGAAGTGCGCTGAGTTAGGGTGTTATTCTGATGGCAGATAAAGACTTAACAATCATTGAACATATAGATGAAGTTCGAAAACGGCTGATGGTAGTTGTCGTTTTCTTTATTGTTGGGGCAATTGGCAGTTTCTTCTTAGCGAAGCCGCTGATCAATTTTATCCAATACGATACACCTGCTGAACAAATTACACTGAATGCATTCAATGTCATAGATCCAGTGGTGATCTATTTAAAAGTCATAGTATTCCTTGCGATTGTCATTATTTCACCGGTTATCATGTATCAATTTTGGGCCTTTATTTCACCTGGGCTTCGTGAGCTTGAACGTAAGGTCACATTGTCATATATCCCGTTTGCTTTTCTCTTATTTCTAGTAGGGATTAGCTTCTCGTATTTTATATTGCTACCGTATGTCATGAAATTCATGATTAACCTGTCAGGTCAATTAAACATTGAGCAGACAATCGGTATTAATGAGTATTTCTCTTTTTTATTCTCACTATTATTGCCGTTCGGTTTTGTCTTTCAATTACCGATCGTCATTTTATTTTTATCGCGTCTCGGCGTGTTGCAACCTAAAGTGCTCGTCAAAATACGGAAAGTCGCGTATTTCGTCTTGTTCGTACTTGCTGCGTTCATTACACCACCGGATATCGTATCGCATTTATTCACCTCGGTTCCGCTATTCATCTTATATGAGATCAGTATCATGATTTCACGTCTAGGCTATCGGAAGTTCGAGAAATCTGAACGTCTACGCCAAATGGAAGAAGTGAAAGCAGAGCAACAGCGTCAGATTGATGAAGTAATGAATAAAACAGATGATAAATAAATCAATTCAAATCCTCTTGCTAATGCAAGAGGATTTTTTGCGTTTACGTTGCAATGACCAAATATGGGTTCATTTACCAATGGTCCTATGGTAAACTATCTAAGAATAGAATGAGTAGGGGGAAATGAATACAAGTGAATAGAAAAAAGACTCCAACTAGATGGAGCAAGTGGTTACTAGGTGCAATGTTGCTTATGGCGAGTGTTACGACTCCTATTATAGAAGGTCAAGCAGCTGCGGCTCAGCAGTCCTATAAAGGATTAGAAATAGGGATTAATCAAGTTATGTCAAGTCAGCGTATGCGTGGTACACGAAGCAGTGTCATTGTACGTGAAGCGGATACTAATCGCATTGTCTATCAATATCGTGGCAATCAAGGTGTCACACCCGCTTCAAACGTCAAAGTTCTAACAAGTACATCAGCCCTTGAAGTGCTAGGGAAAGACTATACATTCGATACAGATGTTTTAACGAATGGTACAGTGAAAAACGGTATTCTCGACGGTCATCTATATTTGCGTGGGACAGGCGATCCGACATTACTTGAAGCTGACTTATTGCGCATGGCCCGACAAATGCGTGAATCAGGTATCCGTTCCGTAACAGGACATATCGTGGCGGATGATACGTGGTTTGATACACAACGTCTATCACCGGGTATTCATAAGTCAGACGAAACATATTATTACGCAGCACAAGTTTCAGCACTGACGATCTCGCCAAATAAAGACTATGATGCAGGTACGACAATCGTTGAAGCGAAGCCGACACGAAACGGGAAAGCGGGAGCTGTCACATTGACTCCTCACACGGATATCGTAAAAGTTGTCAACCGCACACGTACTGTACCCAAAAACCAGCGCAACACAGTGACGATGAAACGTCAGCAAGGTACAAACACGATTATCGTTTCAGGAAACGTACCACTCAACTCTAACGGCAAGCGTCAATGGGTAACGGTATCTAATCCGACAGCCTATACAGCAGACGTCTTCAAACGCGCACTGGCTAAAGAAGGTATCAAGCTTCAATCAACTGCTCGTGTAACACGTGGGAAAACTCCTGCGAGTGCAGAGTTACTAGCAAAGAAAGAATCGATGTCGTTGTACTATTTAATGATGCCGTTCATGAAGTACAGCAACAACTCTCACGCAGAAATCTTAGCAAAGTCCATGGGCCGCGCGGTATATAATGAAGGAAGCTGGAATGCCGGCTTGCGTGTGGTGAGGGAAACGTTAGAAAAAAACAGCATTAGCACAAAAGGTATTTATTTAGAAGATGGTTCAGGTATGTCGCATAAGAATAAAATTCCTTCCGAGAAGATTGCGGAAGTGTTGTATGCAGCCCAGTCTAAAGAATGGTACCCGGCATTTGAGCGGTCGTTGCCAATCGCAGGTGTGAACGACCGTATGCTAGGTGGAACGTTGCGCAATCGTTTGACGAGTCCTATTGTCAGAGGCAAGGTGCAGGCGAAGACTGGTTCGCTCAACGGTACGGATTCGTTGTCGGGCTATGTGAAGACGAAGAGCGGACAAGAGCTGATCTTCAGTATCCTGACAGAGAACGTCAAAGGAACAGCGAAGCCTGATATTGATAAGATGGTACAGGTAATGGCTGCGCAGTAAAGACTTTGAGAGTGGGTAAGGCACTGTTGATCGACGTTCCAGGCGGACGCGTTTGAAGTGACCCCCAAAAGTTGGACAAGTTTTATTACGCACTAAGCTGGTGGTGAGTTCGATACTCTATCGGACTCATCCCCAATTTTGATTTAATACGTTTGGAGTTGTAATAGGAGATATATTCGGCTAGCTC
>NZ_PDYS01000031.1:0-12932 GCF_002743155.1 Sporosarcina sp. P1 | reverse complement strand
GTGGCTTGAGCCGCTTCCTTCGCTTTGCTACGTCCAGGGTCTCAAGACGCACGCTGATCCCTCAGGAGTCGGCCTTTCTCCGTTCCGGTACATTCTGATACTCTAAAAAATATTTGCTGATAGAACAGAAAAAAGCGTAAAGGACTCATTCCTCTTACGTTTTTTCTGTTCTGTCCCAACCTCTTTTTTTTTTGCTTTTCGACATACAATAATAAATATGAAAAGAGCAAACATAAAACCAATAAGTTACTGACTAGTCACCGCTTCTGCAACAGTGAAATCATTTAATAGAGCGAGATTAATAATAGTAGAGAGTGTACCGTAACAACTCGCTGCGAAGATAGCCATAAGTGGATAAATCCAGTTCATCAAAATAACTTACATTATATTCAATTAAGAAATAAATATCTCTAATATGATAGATAGTTTTAAATATTGTAAATATTACAACCTATGCTATTAATAATAGGGTATAATCAAAATATTAGTTATATCACTATTTTGTCACATGAAAACAGAAGCTCATGTTCGATGAGTCATAAGATAACCAGAGTTGTGACAAATGATATAACTAACAAATTATTGAGAGTTGTATAATTCTCGATGATTGAAATTTCAATCAAATAGGGGGCTGGGTAGTATGAGTAAAAGAAGTAAACTCTTGTTTACAGTTTTAATGGCTTTCACATTAGTAATGTTAGCCGCATGTGGAAACTCATCAACAGATGATACTGAAGGTGCAGATTCCGGTGATGTTGTAAAAGCAAAAGTAGGCGTTATTTCATACTTAACTGGCCCAGGTGCTAGTTATGGTGAAGCGATTACAAACGGAATTAATCTCGCACACAAAGAAATTACTGAACTTGGAGAAGTGGACATTGAGTTGAAAATTGAAGACTCTGCTGGTAAACAAGAAGAAGCACTATCAGTTGCACAAAAATTAATGAACTCAGAAAATGTAGATGCAATTATTGGGCCTACTTTAAGTACTGAAATGCAAATTGTTGGACCAGAAGCAGATTTAAACGGTGTTCCGATTCTAGGTACATCAAACACAGCTGAAGGTATTCCACAACTTGGAGAATATGTATTCAGAAATTCAATTCCTGAGACATTAGCAATTCCTGCATCTGTGCAGAAAGCTATTGATAAATATGGCGCAAAAAAGGTTGCGATTTTATACGGAAATGATGATGTATTCACAAAAGCAGGATATGACACGATGAAGCAAGTTGCTGAAGATTTAGATTTAGAAGTTTTAACAACAGAAACTTTTCAATTAGGACAATCTGATTATAAAGCACAATTAACAAAAATTAAAAGCCTAAATCCAGACTTAGTTTTAGCTTCTGCTCTTTATAATGAAGGCGCAGTAATTCTTGATCAAGCCCGCAAAATGGGAATTGACGTACCATTCGTTGGCGGTAATGGTTTTAACTCACCGGAAGTTATTGAAATTGCTGGCGACGCTGCAAATGGTTTAATCGTTGCAACTCCTTGGTTCGCTAAGAAAGACAACGAGAAAGTTAAAAAGTTTGTTGAAGATTATAAAGCGGCTTACGGTATGGAGCCGGACCAGTTCGCAGCACAAGCATATGATGGTTTTTATGTAATGGCTGAAGCAATTAAAAATGCTGGTGAAGCAGATCGTGATGCGATTCGTGATGCACTGGCTGAAATTAAAGATTTTGAAGGCGTTCTAGGAAATATGTCATTTGATGAAGACGGTGACATTATTATGGAGCCAACTGTTTTAATTATTGAAGATGATGAATACGTAGTATTTGAATAATTTTTCAAGGAAGGGGCTGGGGATTTTCCCAGCCTTGTTGTTTTCCTAAATGACTTACGAAAAATGAGATTAATCATATAAGTCGAAAATGAAGAAGGAGGAGTACTATTGCTAATTGAACAATTAATAAATGGTTTAACATTAGGAAGTATCTATGTCATTGTTGCGCTAGGTTACACGCTCGTATTTGGTGTGTTGAACGTAGTAAACATGGGGCACGGGGAAATCTTTATGTTCGGAGCATTTATGGGCGTCGTTGTCACGAATATATTGGGTTGGCCATTATATATTGCATTTGTCGTAGCCATTGTAGTGACGGGAATTTTAGGCTATTTTCTCGAAACATTTGCGCTAAGACCATTACGAGGGAAAGAAGGTGTCTCACATCTTGCGCCTTTAATAAGTACAATCGGTGTTTCTATTTTTCTTGAGAACGTTGCACATCACTTTTTTGGTTCAGGCAACCAACCATTCCGTACTTCACTTTCAGAATTAAAATTCGTTTTAGGATCAACAACTGTTTACTACGTTCAAATTATTATTTTCGTTATTGCTATTTTACTAATGTTTGGACTTACTTTTTGGTTATCTAAAACAAAAGCAGGAAAAGCATTACGTGCAAGCGCGGAAAACTTAGCAGTAGCAAGTCTTCTCGGTGTAAATACGAAAAAAACGATAACGCAAACTGTTATTATTGCATCAGCAATGGGTGGAATTGCTGGAATTTTAGTGGGAATCGCTTTCAACTCTGTTAACCCTCAAATGGGTTTATCTTTCGGACTTAAAGGATTAGCTATTATTATTTTAGGTGGTTTAGGTAATGTTAGAGGAGCCATGGTAGGTGGTTTGATTTTAGGGATGGCTGAAACATTTATCGTAGCATATGGAGATTCAGGTTATCGGGATGCTGTTGCGTTTATCGCTATCATTGTTATTTTAATCGTACGACCACAAGGAATCTTTGGAACAGCTACAACTGGGAGAAAGGGTTGATTAGATGTTAGGCGAATTAATAAACCCGTATTATCTACAAGTTACTTCTTTTATTTTAATTAATATCATTCTAGCTGTTAGCATATACATAACGCTTGGAACAGGACAATTATCACTTGGTCATGCGGGCTTTATGAGTATAGGTGCGTACACAACAGCTATTCTAACGCTTAATTATAATATGCCGCTTGTACTCGGTGTCATTATAGCTGCTATCTTTACAGGGATTGTTGGGACATTAATCGGTATTCCGGCTTTAAGATTGCAAGGTGTTTATCTCGCTATTGCAACACTTGGGTTCGGTGAAGTCGTTCGAGTTCTTTTCATTAACTGGGATGGTTTAACAAACGGTGCAATTGGCTTATCAGGCATTCCGCATCTTGGAAGAGAAATACTTAGTGTAAGTAAAACTATAGGAATAGAACCTGATATGTTTGGGTTGAAAAACAACCAGTTCATAAGTTTAGCTGTCTTTTTTGTCTTACTTATTATAACGATTTCTGTCATTTGGTTCTTCGTGAGACAAAATAATTCTAGAATTGGACGTGCTTTCTCCGCTATTAAAATGGATGAAGAAGCATCAGAAGCGATGGGTATTAATATTACTTATTACAAAGTATTAGCTTTCGGTCAAGGCGCAATGTTAGCAGGATTTGCAGGCGCCTTATATGCTCATTTAATGGCGTACATTAGCCCTTCAGACTTTGATTATCATAGAGCAGTAGAAATATTGATTTTCTCTATTTTTGGCGGAAGCGAAGTGATATGGGGATCCATATTCGGAGCTGTGTTCTTATCTGCAATGCCGGAATTCTTACGTTTTATCAACGAATATCGATTTATGATTTATGGTGCGCTTCTTGTTCTTATGATGGCGTTCCGCCCACAAGGAATTATCGATGTGAATATGATGAACCGATTTAAACGATTAAGACCTAAGAAGAAAGGGGAGAAAAAGCATGGTGCTGGAAATAAAGAAGATCAGTAAAAACTTCGGTGGTATCCAAGCTTTAACCGATGTCTCATTTTCAGTGGAAGAAGGCGAAATTCTTGGTTTAATTGGGCCTAATGGTGCTGGAAAGACGACTATGTTTAATATGATTACAGCTATGTATCCTCCTAGTTCTGGTGAAATATCGTTTGTCGGTAATCCACTTTCGAATTTAAAGCCACATCAAATTACAGAAAAAGGCATTTGCCGTACATTTCAAAATATTCGTCTGTTTTCTGACTTAACAGTACGTGAAAACGTTATGGTAGGTAATCATTGTCGACTAAAAACTAATGTGTTGCAAAGTGTTTTCCGCACGAAAGCTCAAAAAGCAGAAGAAGCTAGAGTTTTGGCAACTTCAGATGAGATATTAGAAGTTGTTGGCTTATCGGATGATAAGGAAACAATTGCAAAAAACCTTTCATACGGTGCGCAGCGGAGATTAGAAATCGCAAGAGCTTTAGCAAGTAGACCAAAGTTAATCCTTCTTGATGAACCAGCAGCTGGGATGAACGAAAAAGAAACGAATGATTTATTTAATTTAATTAAAAAAATCCAAACGTTAGATATTACAGTGCTACTTATCGAACATGATATGCCACTCGTGATGCGTGTTTGTAGTAGAATTATCGTTTTGAACTTTGGTAAAAAAATTGCAGAAGGTACACCGAGCAGTATTCAAAACAATAAAGAAGTAATTGAAGCCTACCTCGGGGTTGAGGAGGAAGATGAGCTTGCTTAAACTAGATAACATCAGTACCTTTTATGGTAAAATTCAAGCGTTAAAAAGTATAGATATAGCTGTAGAAGAAGGGACAATCGTAACGATTTTAGGTGCCAATGGTGCTGGTAAGACGACGATGATGAATACCATCGCTGGGCTTTTAAAACCCAAAGAAGGTACAATCCATTATTTAGGGAAAGACGTTACAGGTCGTCGACCAGACCAGCTTTTAAGAAATGGTTTAGCGCTTGTTCCAGAAGGTCGAGGTATTTTGGCAACAATGACTGTTTTAGAAAACTTGGAAATGGGTGCATATCACCGAAGTGATTCAGAAGTTAGCGCGGATATTGAAAAGGTGATGGATCGCTTTCCGATTCTGAGAGAAAGAAAAGAACAATACGGTGGGACACTTTCAGGTGGACAACAACAAATGTTAGCGATTGCCAGAGTGATTATGTCTAGGCCAAAGCTTCTTTTACTAGATGAACCTTCAATGGGTCTAGCACCGATCATCGTTGCAGATATATTTAAAATTATTAAAGAGATTAATGAAGCGGGTACCACAGTCTTACTTGTTGAACAAAATGCGCGACAAGCATTAAAAGTAGCAGATCATGGTTATGTACTTGAAAATGGGAAAGTAGTTGCTTCTGGTACTGCTAAAGAATTATTGCAAGATGATACGATTAAGAAAGCCTATTTAGGTCATTAATCAAAATAAAGAAAACTAGTCTGAAACTAAGTCTTTACTTATTTAGAATTTTAACTTGGGATGAATAACATGGACTCGCGTGAATCTAAAAAGTTAGAGATGGATGACCTTTTTCTCAGTGCAGCTGAAGTGGCAGAAGAAGCAATAGTGAATTCCCTATCACAGGCTATCACGACGACAGGACGGATGGGGAATATCATCCACGCCTATCCGTTTGAATAGATAGTATGATGGAGGTCTTTGAAAAGTATATGGAGGTGAACCGATAAGCAGATTTGTTTGAGTCTTTACACAATGCGGTATACTAATACTAACAATGAAAGGAGATTGATCATAAATGGGTTATGAAGAAAATGTAGCGGGTTTTGATAAAATTGATTCGGCAAGAGCAGACGAACTAGTAAAAGGGGACGGCGAGGCTGTAATCTATGTCGGTAAATCCGTATGTCCTTTCTGCCAAGTATTCGTTGAAAAATTAAACAAAGTGGCTAAAGAAACGGATGCCCATATCTATTACGTTAACAGTATTGAAAATTCTGATATGAAAGGTGTTTCTGCTTTCCGTAATGAGTACGACATTCCAACAGTGCCTGGCTTCATCTACACAAATGGAGACACAGTAAACATTAAATGTGATTCTTCCATGTCTGAAGAAGAAATCAAATCATTCATGAATAAGTAATCGATTAAAAACTACATAAAGAGATCCTTAATTCGTAAGTGAATTAAGGATCTCTTTTAATTCTATTTTCTTTTTTAACTGATGAGCTGTTTTGACGGAAAGGTTTGCTGTAGTTCGTTCATAAGAGTTTGCCGCTCTTCTGCATTATGGAGATAAATAGGCTCGATAGCTTCTTTCAGCCATGTCCTACGCTCTGCGCGATCCGCGATGTAAAGCTTCACATAGTGTCGTACATCAGCAAGGAAATCCAGGTAGTCCTCATATCGTTCATCATAGGTTTCTGCAATTTCGTCACGAACATTTTTGGCCAATGAAGGACTTGCGCCACTTGTCGATACACTGATGATCAGTTTACCGCGTGTCATAACAGCGGGAATCTGTGCAGTACCTAAAGAAGGATTGGAAGCGTGAACGACCAGTTTGCCCGCATCTTTTAATTGTTTGGCAAGACAATCATTTACTGCTTCGTCATCCGTTACAAGCAAGGTGAGAAAAGCATTTGCAACGTCTTCCCATTGTGCTTTTTTCGTGATGAGTGTAACCGTCCCTCGTTGTTCTAGTTCTTCAAAAGACGGGTGGAATTCAGGGCTGATAATGGTAGGATGGATACCGAAACGATGGAGGTTGAGTACTTTGTGATATGCGACGTGCCCGCCACCGACTAGGAAAATATTTGATTCATCCATGTTTTCAAGCATGATGGGGAACATAGAGACCACGTTTCCTTTCTGTTGCTTCATCGGCCCTTTCATTCAGAATCGCATGAATCACGGGATCATAGCCTAATTCGGGGCATAGATGAATAGCGGTTGTTGTTTTAGTTTTCTTTAGTGTTCGTTCAATTGATTTCATCAAGATACCCGTGAACAATAAATACGGTAAAACATACAAATTCTTTGGCTGATGTTCTAGTAATCGTTCGAGTTCATCTTCATAAAAAGGCTCGCAAGCTGCTAGATAACCGACACTGACATTGTGGAGTTTAGTTTTTTCTTGGAAGATTCTTTTGATTTCTGCAAAATCATCTTGCGTAGCGGGATCACTACTGCCTCTTCCAATCAATAAAATGCATGCATCCTCAGGAATTACTTCTGTCGTTTCATGCAACCGTTCGATTAGTACATTGATCATTCTTTCATCCACACCAATTGGATCACCGTAGTAAACAGGAGTATCAGGGTAATCCATCATAACTTCCTGAAGCTCAGTAGGAATATCCACGTTGGCATGACCTGCGCGTAATAACAGAAAGGGGATAGCAATAATTTCTGTTGCGCCTCGTGCGATACAGCGCGCAACGCCTTCAGCAATCGACGGTTCAGCGAGTTCCAGAAAACACGCTTCCTGGATAGGGGCCGCTTCGGTTTCCATTGTCTTCTCAATGAATGCCAAAGCAGCCTGCCGCCCTTTCTTTACGCGGCTACCGTGGCAAATATATAAGATAGCTCTCATACCATCGCCTCGTGTAAACGACGTTCTTTACTGGATTCTTCAAACCATTGTAATTCATCACGCAAGCGAACGACTTCACCGATAATGATCATACTCGGATTTTTGACTTCTTCCAGACGTGCCGTTTCCGTCATAGTGGAAAGCGTCGCAGTAACTGTACGCTGTGTCTCTGTCGTTCCCCAATGAATGAAGGCAACAGGTGTGTCTGGATCTTTACCATGCTCAATCAATTGTTTTTGGATATAAGGTAGATTGCTAACACCCATATAAATCGCTAGAGTATCAATCCCTTTTGCGAGAGCTTGCCATTTTTCAGTCTCTTCGGCACCTTCTTTACGATGGCCCGTGACGATTGCAAAGGAAGCGCTGTAATCACGATGGGTAACAGGGATTCCTGCATAGGCTGGAGCTGCGATTCCGGACGTGATGCCCGGAATCACTTCGAATGGGATGTGATGCTTCACCACAAACGCTGCTTCTTCACCGCCGCGACCGAATATAAATGGATCGCCGCCTTTCAGACGTACGACTTGTTTACCTTGTTTCGCATGTTTAACCAATAAGAAATTGATCATATCCTGCTGAACGAAATGATGCTTAGGAAGTTTCCCTACAAAAATCAATTCTGCATCGGGCTTTACATGAGTTAAGATTTCTTGATTGATCAGTCTGTCATAAAGAACTACATCCGCTTGCTGTATAGCTTTCACTGCTTTGATGGTCAATAAATCAGGATCTCCAGGACCTGCTCCGACTAGCCAAACTTTGCCCATTCCAATCACTCCTTAATGAATCCATTTTTTATCGCGTAAGTAACCGATCAATTGTTCAACACACTCTTCAATCGTATATCGATCAGTTTCTAATGTAAGTTCAGGTTTTACTGGTGCTTCATAAGGTGATGAAATCCCAGTAAATTCAGGAATGACACCGGCACGTGCTTTTTCATATAAACCCTTTGGATCGCGTTGTTCACAAGCATCAAGAGGACAACTGATAAACACTTCAACAAATTCATCTTCTTCCACTAAGCGTCTGACGCTATCACGATCCTCTTGGAAAGGGGAGATGAATGCGGTAAACACGAGCTGACCACTGTCAATGAATAATTTCGAGACTTCACCAATGCGACGAATGTTTTCTTTACGTGCTTCATCAGAGAAGCCAAGGTCCTTATTTAAGCCATGACGAACATTATCACCATCAAGTACATAAGTGTTAGCACCAAGATCATGCAACCGGCGTGCGGCTGCATTAGCAATCGTGGATTTACCCGAACCGGATAGACCAGTGAAGTAGAGTACTGCACTATGATGTTTATTTTTTGTCCGTTGTTGTTCTTTTGAAATTAATTGGTCATGCCATACAATGTTCTTTGCCATATCGTCATCCCTCACTTCGCCAGTTCTTTTTCTTGTAATCCATTAATGAGTACATCGACCACTTCTTTGCGACTGAATTCCGGTGGAGGCAAGATGCCGTTTTTCAACATCTCACGCACCTTAGTTCCCGAAAGGATGACATGGTCCTCACTGGAGTGCGGGCAAGTTTTAGGTGTTGCCATATTGCCGCAAGTTTTACAGAAGAAACTATGCTCAAAGAACAGTAATGTGATGCCGATTTCCTCCGCTGTAAAGTTCGAGAAGATTTCTTGTGCTTCGTATGTGCCGTAATAATCTCCAACACCTGCATGGTCACGACCGACGATAAAGTGTGTGCAACCATAATTTTTACGCACAAGCGCATGGAATATTGCCTCGCGTGGTCCTGCATAACGCATTGCAGCAGGGAAGACAGCCAACTTCACGCGATCTTCAGGGTAGTAGTCACTCAGTAGAACTTGATAACTCTCCATCCGTACATCGGCTGGGATATCGTCAGACTTTGTTTCACCAACTAGCGGGTTGAGCAAAAGTGCGTCCACGATTTCGAGTGCAGTTTTTTGAATATATTCATGTGCACGGTGCACAGGATTACGCGTTTGGAATCCGACAATCGTCTTCCAGCCATTACTTTCAAATGCTTGACGAGTTTCAGAAGGATCGAAATAAAACTCAGCAAAATCTTTCTGTTCTATTCGTCTGATCAGTTTAATCGGTCCACCTAGATAGATATGGCCGCGATCAAGTAACTTCGCTACACCTGGATGTGCACGGTCAGTTGTTTTATACACTTTTTCTGCTTCAATTTGTTGATCAGGTTCGAAGATATCCGTTATTTCAAGTGTGCCGAATATATCACCTTGATAGTCGAGTAATACTGTATCGCCAACGGAGTAAGCCGAACTGTCTTTTACGGGTAGCGTAATAGGCAAACTCCATATCGTACCGTCCGCGAGACGAATATCATTGACGACTGCATGATAATCTTTAGAAGTTAAAAATCCAGTTAACGGGCTATAGGCACCCGTTGCGATTAATTCCAAATCACTCACTGATGTTGCATCAATAGAGACTGTTTTGTGCAATCCTTTAATGGAGAGAGTGGGATCATATAAATTAACTAACTTACCGCCGTGTGGTTGTATTGTTGTCATTTTTAAGCACCTATCCTTTACATTTTAATAAGTCATATAGAAATACTAGGTTTTAAATTTAAAAAATTTACGTATGCAGGCCACATTCTGTTTTGCCACTACCAGTCCAACGTCCGGAACGCATGTCTTCTTCAGTAAAAGCTGGTTTTGTACAGTTTGCACAACCAATACTCGGATAACCTTGATCATGGAGTATATTATAGTCCAGTTCATGTGTGTGGGCGAAACGCCACACATCTTTCCATGTCCAATGAATAAGCGGACACACTTTAATCTTCTCAAAACGGTTATCTAGATTTAGATAATCCGTAGATTTTCTCATTTCAGATTGTTCTCTACGTAATCCTGATATCCATGCGGTGGAAGGGTCAATAGCTTCTTCCAATGGTTTAATCTTCCGCAAATCACAACATTGATTTGGGTTGGTTTTCCAGAGATCTAAACCGTATTGATTTGTCTGTTCTTCAATAGTCAATCCAGGTTGTTGCAAATGAATTTGAAGTTGAGGATAGCGCTTTTTCACTTTTTCTATCGTGTCATACGTTTCTTTAAAATGATAATTAGTGTCTAAGAAAACAATCTTCGCATTGGGCTTCACTCGTGAAATCAGTTCAATTAATACAATACCTTCTATACCGAAGCTACAAGCATAGACTAACTTTTCTCCATAGTGATCATAAGCCCATTGTAATACCTCAGAAGCTCCTTTGGTCTCGGAGTCTGTTGGAAACTTTGGTAAGACCGGTGCATCTTTCCACGATTCAAATGTGACCATTCCATCCCCCCGCTAACTGTTATATTATTAACAGTTTAACAGACAATTAAAAATAGTCAATACAAATTAGAATAGTAGGGATTGAAATTTTTATTTATTTAAATAATGGCGATTTCTTATTTGGAAGAGGCTCTAAAGCATGGTAAGTACTCACCGAACATGGGTAGTATTTTTGAAAATTTATTTTATTTCCGGGATTTGTAGAAAGTTTCTTGTTTTCATGGTAGTGCGAAGAAAGAGTATATTGTCCTTATTATAGTGCTATAGGATGGTTTACGTGTTGGAAATGGTGCAAGGCAGTGTGAGTAGTTGAATTTTTAATGGAATTAGTGCTTGTTGGATTCCGTTTCTGTTAGGGGTGCGTAATAAGCGGTGGTGGGTTGTGGTTTTTGCACTTGCTTTTACTGTTGGGTGTTTGTTTAGGGGTTCGTGGTTTTGCTGGCAATGAGACTGGGGCGGTCATGGTCCTCACTCCGGCGCTGGTGGATGGCTTTCGCGAGGAGCCACTGACAGAAAGTTCGCCTGTCTCTGTTTTTATTTCTGTAGGCAATCCCCCACGTGCCTGCGCGGGTAGAGAAAGCATACACTCACTAATTTCAGTATCCAACAACCAGTCGAGCGACGTCCCCAACAAAAAGTGAGCAAGAAATACATGATTGGTATCACCATGTCACTGTTTTTCTCTTTACTAGAAACACAAACTAATTCATTTCCCCAAAGTAGCGCAGGCACAACTGCGGGGTAGGCCGTGGCCCTGAGACAACTGGCAGCCCCATCGCCAGCTGGCTCAGGGCTGGAGGCAATCCCCACGTGCCTGCGCGGGTCCAGAAAGCATACACTCACCAATTTTAGTACCCAACAATCAGTCGAGCGACGTCCCCAACAAAAGTGAGCAAGAAATGCATGAAAGCTATCACAATGTCACTGTTTTTCTTTTTGTTAGAAACACAAACTAATTCATTTCCCCACAGTAGCCAGTCACAACTGCGGGGTAGGCCGTGGCCCTGAGACAACTGGCAGCCCCATCGCCAGCTGGCTCAGGGCTGTAGGCAATCCCCCACGTGCCTGCGCGGGTCCAGAAAGCATACCCTCGCTAATTTCAATACCTAACAATCAGTCGAGCGACGTCCCCAACCAAAAGTGAGTAAGACGGGCAGCCGCGTAGTGGTTCTGTCAAATGAATTTCTTAGTTGTGTAACGTATAAAAAATCTTGTTTTGCTAGCACAATCTATATTATTACTACTCAGTAGCGCAGACACTCACTAATTTTTAGTACACGACAACTCTTAGAAGTGTAGAGGTTCCTACCTACGTCTATTTATCTTTTTACTTTTCATGTCAAAAAGCAATTGGTATACTAAATAGTAGTAAATCATTATAACTAAAGGAAAGAGTGTGCACTCAATGGGCCGTAAATGGAATAATATTAAAGAAAAGAAAGCGTCTAAAGATGCGAACACGAGTAGAATCTATGCAAAGTTTGGCCGTGAAATATATGTAGCAGCAAAATCAGGAGATCCAAATCCCGAATCAAATCAAGCATTGAAATTCGTACTCGAACGTGCAAAAACATACAGCATACCGAAAGCGATCATCGACCGTGCAATCGAAAAGGCAAAAGGTGGCGGCGAGGAAAACTTCGACGAACTTCGTTATGAAGGGTTCGGACCGAACGGCTCAATGGTTATCGTGGATGCATTAACAAATAACGTCAATCGGACAGCGTCAGAAGTACGTGCGGCATTTGGTAAAAATGGAGGCAACATGGGCGTGAGTGGTTCTGTAGCTTATATGTTTGATCCAGCTGCTATTATTGGTGTTGAAGGCAAAACAGAAGATGAAGTATTAGAATTATTGATGGAAGCCGACGTTGATGTCAACGATATCGAGGAGGAAGATGGGCAAGTAGTTGTATACGCTGATCCTTCCCATTTCCATGAAGTACAGGAAGCATTTAGTCAAGCTGGTGTTACGGACTTTACTGTAGCAGAGTTATCCATGATAGCTCAGAATGAAATTTCATTAGATGCAGAAGCGCAGGAACAGTTTGAAAAAATGATTGATGCACTAGATGATTTAGAAGATGTACAACAGGTTCATCATAATGTTGAGTTAACGTGAAAAAACAGCTGTTCCATAATGGAGCGGCTGTTTTTATTTGAAAGAATAAGTTGAAAAAAGCAAAAAAAAGCACTACCTATGTTATAATAGACATGCGAAAATTTTTTAATTTGAGAGAAAGTCCTTTGATTGTTGCCGCGATCCTAGGGCTTT
>NZ_PDYS01000004.1:0-170376 GCF_002743155.1 Sporosarcina sp. P1 | reverse complement strand
TTTTTTATAATTGTCCTTTACAAAGGGTACATTTTAATGTGTTGGGAGGACTTTTTTGGGTTATAGAAGTGATTTGAAATTCTGATACTGAGGATGTATGTGTAAACTGAATCAACCGATGATGGGGGAGTGGTTGGGACCCGTTGATCTGCGCTGCAGCCGGACGCGTGTCCTATGGGCGGGCGGTGAACCACACTCCTCGCTTCGCTCGCTAGGTGTTTCACCTGTCAAAGCAAAGATGTGCTCCTTCTCGCTACGCTTCACTCGCAAAAGCCGTTCTTCGTTACGGCTCTCGCTGATGCTCCCCGAGTCGCCGGCTGTAGCGAAGAGCAACTAAGTGACTACGAATAAGCTTCTTCCACAATCTGCGCTCGATAACCTAATAAACAGGTGAATATATTCGATCTGTATCGGTATCAATCACAAAATCGACATGCATATCACTGTAAAAGGGAATTTCTTCATAATTTGAGATTCTGCAAAACACGCTCGGGAGATTCTTAATATCATAAGACCATTCTTTTGCCTGTAAATAGATTCTCTTTAATTCTTGCCGACTAATCTTTTTTCCAGTAATTAAAACTCGATGAAAATATCCGTCAATTTCAATAACCAATATTAACACTACCGATTGCTAATCAGTCATATAGCTTAGATTTTTTGTTTTATATGCTTCCTTCTTCAATCTAGCCCGTTTAAGGCACAGTAGTACTCCAATTTCAAATGAAATAATGGGACCAATCCGTGTAAAAGATTAGCCCCAGTTTCCTTACTCGATATATTCTATAGTTTCCAAGAAGATTTTTCTTAATGCTCCCAAATCAATGACCGATTGAATCATTGCTTGTATATACTCTTCACTTTCAATGGCTTCATACGCCCATTCTATTCCTCGCTTCATTGCGTAAGCGTGTAAAAAGATCCGAATTGTTCTTCCATTTCCTTCACGAAAGGGATGCAACATGTTAAGTTCTGATTTAAAATAAGCTAAACGATTCGCAGCTTCATCTAATGAATTCCAGATGGGCTCTTCATTTAGCTGTAAAAATAAATCGTTCGCATAATCTTTTAAAAACTGTACTTGGCAGAAACGAGTATTTCCTTTCATCAATTGAACGTCTCGAAACTCTCCTGCAAATGGGTAGATATCCTGAAACAAATAATAATGCAAGTTTTGAAAATCTTGCAAAGTAAATGAATCCATATTGAAATCGTCTTGTTCCATGGACGTCGCTCGAAGAGTGAAGGCCAATGCTTCAGCTCTTTCAAGTTCATTGTGAGAATCGATCTCCAATAAATTATGTGTTAGAAGATAATCGTCATTGTCTTTTTCATTATACTTTCCCATGACGCAATATATCCTTTATCAAAGTAGGGGTAATTGAAGTCTGTGTATTTATAAGTTCAAGTACTTTTTTTTGCAAATCAAGAGAAAGACTCAGACTTTCCAAGTGAAGATTATGCATCACTTTCTTGAATTCCTTCGACTCTAGAGTTAGTTCCTTCATGCTATACAACCCCTTTCTCAATACTGCTTTATCTTTCATTATACAGTTCAAAATCCGTAATTGCTATTATGAAAAACTAGTAAGTGAGCATGCACAGTTAGAAAAATTCAACGCTAAATTCAGTATTCTCATTAAACCCAGCTTAATTCCCATTAAGGGTTTATGGTCAATTCTTACGCGGGAATATTAACTCCACAAAATGACCTTTCCACAGATCAAAGTCAATTCCTAGTGCGACAATCGCGCCCGATTGATTAACAAAATACTACCATTAATATTCAATAATATTTAACCATTGACCATCGGGACCGATAGTTACATGAGGAATCTTATTCGATTCAAATATCTTAAAAAGATTATTGCTCTTCTTGTTTTCCTTAAATAAAATATCAGATATATCGATATTTGAAAAAACTATATCGATCACGGCTGATCTTAAATAAAATTCATAAATAAAATGTTTTTCTCTGTCTTTTACAAAACCAATATAACCTGTAGTTTTTGGGAATACGTGCGGCAATTTAACTTCTCTAACTTTGATAAAATGGTTTGAAAGCTCATTAATTAACTCTTTTTCCCAGTCAGGGATAATGGCATATATAAAACATTCTTGATTATAAAAAGAAGAAATTATTCCAATAAAATCTGCTTTAGATATATTTTCATCAAGCACTAACTCTTTTGCTATTGAAGAACCACTCATCAACATCACACCTCTTTTCCAAAATCACATATTTATTTAACTTGTTATTTGTACAACAATCTGGCCCTATTCTTGCATAACCTTGTTCCGTTAATACACCCGTTAATAGTAGTTTTTATTCCAAATGTCTCTCTGGAATTTTGAGGAACCAAATATATATAGACAATGCAATTATAGCTCCATATAATAATTTGACTTCGATAAAAATCATTACAAATAGATAGCTTAGAAGAAAAGTTAATATCCCACCCAATATAGAACTTATCGTTTTCGGTAATAAAAATTTATAACTTAGTTTATAAAAAATGAAGCCACCAACTGAACTTACAAAAATCGATAACACCAATATATATATAAAGCTTAATGACATTCTATCCCCATCCTTTTTAATGATTTGCCTCGTTTGGTGCATAACGGTTGTTCAGTTAACGCACCCGATTACGACATGGTATTAGAGTATATTTTGAAATATATACAGGACTACGATGTACAATAAATAAATGGTTGCAAATATTGGGATTGCGTAATATGATACTCTTCCGAATTTGTCTTTTCTACTGAAAAAGGATAAACCGAATGAGAGTGCTACAAGGATAATTCCAAATGGTATTATAATAAAAAAATCATCTGCAAAAATAAAAATGCAAATCAAAATAATTCCTACAATCAGACTAATAAAAGAAAGTATTCCTAAACTACGTTTACTTTGCAAGAGTGTGACCTCCTAAATTCGCCATAAGTAATCCACTAAAACAGCATTTTAACGATATAAGTCTCGATTGCAGCAAGAATCTTGTTCATTTGTTGCCCCGAATGTTTAAATATTTCGTTCTCTTTTTGCCGTATTGACCATCTTGAGTAAAAAAATAACTCACCGATTATTAATCCAAATAAAATAGCGACAACAGCAGATTTATAATCAGGTTTATCAAATGAAAATGTAATAACTATAAATCCAATTAATAAACCAAAAGTAATACTTATATAGGATTTATATCTTTCTTTCAGATAAATTTTCATAGTCAATCACCTTTCTGATAGCTATTCATTAATCTGACCCGTTTACCGAAGATCATCATGACTTCAACCTCATTGAAAACAAATAAACAATTCTTACTAAAATTATTGCCGTCACCATGGATCTGAAGTGTAAATCCGAGCTTTATGTTTCTGTCTATATTTTACAATACTACTCAACATTTCCTACTATTTCAATAAATTTTCAAAGTCCTTTACTACATAATAGTCCAGCATCGTTCTGAAAATCCCCTTTGTGCAAGTAGAAGAAGTCTTTTTCACATAATGTCACTACACTCTTTAATTCAGCTACCATTGTCTAGTTAATAATTTAGTAACTATTCCTATAATTATCTAAATTTTCTAATATGTTGTATGCTAAGGAAGTAATACAGAAAAGTTAATCAATAGAAAAAAGAAAGCAGTCTTTTTTCGTAGAAACTTGTCTTCATTTTAATGAGGGAAAATGTATTCTAAAAAAACCTTATAGTAGACTCTTTGCAAACACTTTTAAAGGTTTATATAAAATGGGCCCGTAACTATGAAATTGATGAATCTTTATATCAAATCATTGGAGGGAACTTTATGAAGATTACAGTAGTAGGAGCAGGGCACGGAGGTACGACAATTGCAGCGGATTTAAAAATGAAAGGTCACTTGGTCACCTTATTAAAAACATCCAAGGGGCTGCATACTGAACATTTCGATCATCTGGTGAGAAATAAAGGTGAAATTACGTTGCTAGATCATACTGTAGAAACTACTGTGCATCTCGACTTAGTTACGACTGATGTCCAATTGGCTATTAAAGATGCGGAAATCATTATTATATATGTGCAAACAAATTATCATGAGGACGTAATTAAACGTATGATTCCATTCATGAATGAAGATCAAATTGTGTTGCTGGAACCAGGGTACTTATCTACTGCCTATTTCTTAAAACACGAAAAAGAGAAAAGCTTCACTATAGTGGAAGCACAAAGTTCTCCAATTGATTGCCGAATTGTAGAACCTGGAAAAGTGAAAGTTTTATTCAAGAATGTGCGAAACCCTGTAGCGATATTTACGAATCGCAATGAAAAAGTGATACAGGAGATGTTGGATACACTTCAATATCACTTCGTTTATCTCGATTCGGTCATCGAAGCGGCTCTTCACAATCCTAATTTAATTGTTCATACAATCGGTGGGATTATGAGTATTCCCCGCATTGAACATACAGACGGAGATTATTGGATGTATAAAGAAGTATTTACACCGCATGTTTGGAACATCGTCAACAGTCTAGACGATGAAAAAATGAATATTCTTGAAGCCATTGGGGCAGAAAGATTACCCTATGTAGAAGCATGTAGGTACCGTAATTCTGAAGATCTAACGATTGACGCTAAAGAAGCGTTTCTTACGTACGCAAAGAACAGTTCGCCAGAAGGTCCGTTTGTGGCGGATTCCAGATTCATTACAGAAGATGTACCGGAAGGCTTAGTGTTATTAGAATCACTTGGTCACATGTTGGGTATTAAAACACCTACTTGTAGTAGCTTGATCGATATAGCTTCTGCAGCGTTAAACGTAGACTTCAGAGAGAATGCCAGAACAGTAGAAGTACTTGGCAAGGAAAATCTCGAGAAAATAATTGGTTTCACGAATCATGACTTTATGATACCAGCGTAAGAAACGACCAAATCCACAGATTCCTATTTTAAAAGACCCCTTACAGATAGAAAGCATTCTGCGAGAGGGGTCTTTAATTTGATTTATACCGCTATCAGATCTTTCTCAGCGTGTTATTTGATAATCCAAAAATCCGTCAGTTTCTATTATGTAGTGCATTAATCTAGAGAGAAATTAATTCGAAAAACTTTGAAACTATTTCTGTAATTCTACGTCTGTACGGTATATTACTAGATTATGGAGAGGATGAAGTCGAATGAAGAATAAAATCATAGCGGTACTCGGTGCGATTTTGCTAGTATGTAGTGTACCTTTATCAAGCGCTGCTGCAGGCAATTCGGGGTTTCCCGATGTTCCAGATTCGAAGCATTTCGCGGAAGCGGTGAATGACTTGGCGTCACGTAATATAATTGGAGGCTATCCAGACGGTACATTCCGGCCAAATGACTCTATTACGAGAGGGCAGGCGGCTGCCATTATCGTGAAGATGACGAAACTTCCTACTACGAATATAAAAGATCCAAAATTTAAAGACGTTTCGACTGCAAATGGCTATTATAAAGCGATTGCGGTACTAGCGGAAAAAGGAGTCATCAACGGCTATGGTGACGGACGATTCGGACCAAATGATTCGATTACGCGTGCGCAAATGGCTTCGATCATCATCAAAGCGTTTGAATTGCCACTGTATCATGATCCGGATTACGGATTTTTGGATGTTGCACATAAAAATGGCCACCGTGAGGGAATATATAGTCTGTATCAACTCGGGCTTACAACAGGGACGTCTCCAACGACATTTAGTCCAAACGCTTCCATTACAAGAGGTCAAGCAGCGAAATTACTAAAAGCGGCGGAAGATGTGAAGCCTGGAATTCTTACGATGCATGCGAAAGATTTTAAATGGAAGAGATTTAACGATGTCAGCAAAACGAATTCGAATGTATTTGATGTCGTGGCAGACAGTGAAATCCCAAGCCAGCCCAATTTGAAAACAAAGATTCATATTGTTCCAAAAAAAGAAGGAACGGCTACACTGACTTTTTCAGGGGCAGCTTCATCCGATACATCCGATAAAAATTATAGAAAGTACTATGTACATGTCAAAAAAGTGAATGGTGCATGGGATATTTCATTGGAAGAGACGGCAGATATCTATTCCACACCTGTAGAGCTGTGGAATCATTATGAAAGAAGAGAAAATAATGAACCGTTTATAGATGCTACGTCGATTACTCTTTCGACAGCGGAAGGAGAACTGGTGAATGATCGCGTAGGGTTTAAGCGATGCGCAAGTCAGTTATTGCAATATTGTAATACTATCCAAATGGATCAGCCGGGCGAATTTATTGCGACGGTTACGTATGCTGACGGCGAGAAAATACGTTATTATATCTCATCGACTGAAGTAAAAGAACAATTTTATTATTCCGTCCATGTCACGCCAATCAAACCGAATGAAGTGCTGAGCATCTGGGAAGGCGCTAAACTAGGCAAGCATGTGTTGCCTAAAGGAAGTGAACAGATTGCCACGGTGACCAGAGACCCGGGAACGAATGTGTTCCGTATCACACCGAAGAAGCCAGGAGATTTCTTTGTCGACTTCCCGGAAGCTAAAGGAGTGTCACAGGGAAATCACAGGATTTACGATGGTATCCGAGTGAGAGTCAGTCAACTAGGCCCTTACCTACATGTAGACGCAACAGTTAGTGACGAAGATGATATGATTTTTCATTAATAGAATATAAATGAGCAAAGCAGGCATGGATCGCATGTCTGCTTTTTTGGTGTTTGTAAAAAAGTATCTTGAGCCGTCTAGTCCTATGCTACACTGGAATTAATAAAATAATCTGACACAAACTAAGGAGGGCATGTAGATGAATGTGATTGAGATGAACCAAGTGACGAAAGTTTTCGATACGCATCAGGCGTTAGATGGACTGGATGTAACAGTGAATAACGGCGAGGTGTTCGGTTTTATCGGACCGAATGGGGCAGGAAAGTCGACGGCAATTCGGGTTCTGCTTGGTATGCTTCGTGCGACGAACGGAACCGCGACGATTTTTGGCAAGGACGTGTGGCGAGATGCCGTGGACATTCATCGACGTGTTGCGTATGTGCCAGGGGACGTAAATTTGTGGCCACAATTGACGGGCGGAGAAGTCATTGATTTATTCGCGAGCTTACAAGGGGAAATTAATGAACAAAAGCGTGAACAATTACTTGTGCGTTTTCAGCTAGATCCGACGAAGAAGTGCCGAACGTATTCGAAAGGAAATCGTCAGAAAGTCGCTTTGGTGGCGGCGTTTGCCTCCGATGCAGAATTATTTTTGCTAGATGAACCGACGTCTGGACTCGATCCGTTAATGGAAAAAGTGTTTCAGCAATGTGTGGCGGAAGTGAAGGCGGAAGGGAAGACGGTATTGTTGTCTAGCCATATTTTGTCGGAAGTTGAGAAGCTGTGCGATCGCGTTGGCATCATCCGACAAGGACGTCTAATCGAGTGCGGGACGTTGAATGAACTACGGCATTTGACGCGGATGCAATTGACGGTGGAGACCAGAAAGCCGATTGAGTCACTCGTTTCGTGGCAAGGTGTCCATGATGCAGCGCAGACAGAAACTGGCTGGACATTTCATGCGGATGCAGGTGAAATGGAAGCGATTATGCAGAAGCTAAGCGCGCACGGTATACGGAAAATCGAAAGTGCGCCGCCTACGCTAGAAGATTTATTCATGCGGCATTATGAAGAAACTGCGGAAAGTAGGGAAGTGTGATGAAGGGGGCTCCATTTGCAGGTGTTCTCCGTCTATCTCGATTCATTATCAGGCAAGATCGCATGCGTTATTTGTGGTGGCTCGTTGGCATCATCGCCATGACGCTGGTCGTACCGCCGGCTTTCAATGAATTATACCCGACCGAGCAGGATCGTAACATCATGGCAGAAACGATGAAAAATCCGGCGATGGAGGCAATGGTAGGTCCTGGAGATTTAGCGAATTACACGCTTGGCGCCATGGTCTCGCATCAGATGCTATTGATGACCGCCATCGCAGTCGCCATCATGAATATTTTATTGATGGTGCGACATACGCGGGCAGAGGAAGAAGATGGGCAGGCGGAATTACTACGTTCGTTGCCGATTGCACGGCATTCGCAATTAATGGCTTCAATGCTTACGCTGTTCGTTGTCAATTTGCTTATCGCATTGCTGATCGGTGTGGGCTTGTATAGTCTTTCATTGGATAGTATGGGGCTGTCTGGATCACTTATTTACGGTGCATCGCTTGGTGCGGTCGGCTTGTTTTTTGTAAGTGTTACAGCGGTTTGCTCGCAACTCTCGGAAAGTTCACGGGGTGCAGTCGGTCTGTCGTTTACGGTGATGATCGGCTGTTATGTATTGCGGTCGGTTACTGAGTGGATTCCGCCGTTTGGTTGGCTTACGCAAGTTCAGCCGTACAGCGATGATAACTGGGTGCCGATAGGGGGATTACTAGTCGCAAGTCTAGTATTGTGTGTGTTGGCTGTAGTTCTGCAAGGCAAACGCGATATGGGCTCGGGTTTTCTTCCGTCACGAAGCGGTCGAGCACATGCTTCGATTGGGTTGCGTCATCCGATTGGGCTCGCTTGGCGACTGCAAAGAACCGCGTTCATTTCTTGGGCGATTGGTATGCTAGTGCTCGGGTTATCTTACGGTTCGGTCCTCGGAGATTTAGATTCGTTTTTTCAAGATAATGACCTGCTCGCTTCGATGATTGTAGCGGATGAAAACAGTTCATTGACTGCGCAGTTCCTGCCGATGCTGATGGCGGTCCTGGCATTCATTAGTACGATTCCCGCGTTGCTCGCCATCCATAGAGTAGTGGGCGAGGAGCGGAAATCGCGTGTAGATCATTTGCTGGGGCGGGCCGTTTCAAGAAAGAAATTACTCGTTTCCTATTTGGTGCTGGCGTTGTTCACTGGATTTGTGATGCTGAGCTCTTCAGCACTCGGTTTATGGTTAGCCGGCACTACATCGATGGAAGATCCGTTCCCGTTCATCACCGTATGGCAAGCTAGTATCGTTCATTTTCCTGCGGTCGTCGTCATGATTGCCATCAGCACATGTTTGATTGGCATCGCAGAAAAAGCAACGGGCTTCGTTTGGCTCTATTTATTTTACGGATTCCTTACGTTATATTTAGGTGGCTTGTTCCAGTTTCCTGAATGGATGGAAAAGCTTTCGCCGTTTGGCTTTGTTTCCAAGTTGCCAATTGAGGACATGAATTGGCTGCGCGCTGGCGGATTGATAGCAGTGGCTATTGTATGGATTGTTTTCGGTATAAATCGGTATACCAATCGAGATATAGAAGGATAAGGGTTTGTACATTACTTATGCATCCTCCCATGATCTATAGCTAACTGAAAAAAGCGTTCTACTTAATAACTAAGTAGAACGCTTTTCCTATTATTAAACCGTTTCTTTACTTGTCTTACTTTCAACTAGTAAACCGCCATCGCCCTTAAGATATTTAATCATACCTTCTGCAGCACGGTAAGCAAATGCACCAATGGTTTCAGTTGGATTGGAGTTACCAAAGTGCGGGAATGAAGATCCACCGACAACAAATACGTTTTCCATTCCCCAAACTTGTGAATAGGTGTTAACAGCTGACGTTTCTGGATCTTCACCCATAATCACGCCGCCTGCTGCATGTGTATTGACGCTCGATGAAGTCATTTCCACATCGTCTGCTACAGGTGGAGTATCGACAATATCCGCACCCATTTCTTCAGCAATTTCTGCACATTTTTCAGCAATCATTTTTGCCATGTTACGTTCTTGATCCGTAAATTTAGCTGTTATTCTAAGAAGTGGATCTCCGTAGACATCTTTATACGTTGGATCCAAGTCCAAATAATTGTGTGTATACGGCATAGTGCCTTGCATACCACCAATATTTAAATAACGGTGCGCATAATGAATGGATTTTTCTTTAAACTCTTTACCCCAATAAGGCGTGCCTTGTGGAACCCGGTTGTTCGCAATGGCCGCAGCTCCATCTTGGAAAATACTGATGTTAAATCCATGAAGGAAATCTGTATCGGTATTATCGATATGGTCTCCATTAAAGTCGTCAATTACACAACCTAGTGCGCCAGCTCCCGCAAATGTGTTGAATTTCTTTTCTTCAAAATAGGCAGTGGCTGCATTTCCACCGATTCCTGTGTAGTGGGAAGTGAAGTTTTTACCGATTACTCCTTTACCAGTTTCGGGATTGTATTGCTCTCCGATTCCGGATAACATCATTAAGCGATTGTTTCCTGAGAAAAATGCAGCCGACACAACAAGATCTGCAGGTTGTTCGAATTCTTCCAGTGTAAGAGGATCCACATACAATACGCCTGTTGCTTTTTTGCCGTCATGCAGAATCCGTTTTACATGTGCATTGTTACGAATTTCAAAGTTTCCTGTCTTTTGTGCCGTTTTAAGAACCGTCACGATCGGGTCTGCTTTAGCGGCAAAGTCACAACCGTACATGGAACAAAATGCACAAAATACACACGCATTGATAGTTTCGCCATCTGGATTTACATATTGTTGCGAGACGGTTGCAGCAGGCATGCGGAATGGATGATATCCTAGTTTCTTCGTAGCATCTGCAAACAACCGAATAGCAGGAGATTCTTTCATTGGTGGATTCGGATACTCGTCAGAACGTGGGGGTCCTAGAGGATTCACTTCACCAGAAATCCCAGCTGTTTTCTCCCACTTATCATAGTAGGGTTCCATATCATCATATGTAACGCCCCAGTCTTGAACAATCATATCTTTAGGGATACGCTCTTCACCGTACTTTTCAATAATTTTACTGCGAATTTCAAAATCAAATGGAAGCCAACGGTAAGACCAGCCTGACCAGTGTACGGACGTGCCGCCTGTACCTTCATCGTAGATAGGATAACCATTATGTTTACGCATGGGAACCGCGTCATCATCCACATTATTTCTGAAAGTCATCGTTTGTTTCGTTAAGTCCTGAGCCAATTCATGACGCTTTGTATAACGAAGTTCATCTTTTGATCCGATGAAATCTTTTGTCGTTCTTTCTTTACCTCGCTCCAAACAGACTACTTTATAACCCGCTTTACTTAGTTCAGCAGAAGCTATACCTCCAGCCCAACCACTTCCAACGACGACAACGTCGACTTTATCTAATTTTTCAGCCATGTAAGTAACCCCTTAAATTACGATTTTTGTTGATAACTTGTTAGACTCATTGGATCTCTTTTAACGAATTCATCTTTTTCGATGATATCAGCGTAGGAAGGCACAGCACCAGGGAACTCCTGCATTTTCCAACCAGCCATATTGCGATTACCACCATATAATGGATCGGAATACGCACCTTCCATTGTTAATTCACGAAGTAACTGGAACATACTACCCGCATTTACGCCGCGAAGTTTTACTTTAGAGCTCTCAAAGTCTTGTAAAATTTCAATTTGTTGTTCTTCTTCTGCTTTATCAAATGTTACATCAAAACGTTTTTTACTTTCTTCATTCATTTTTCTAATGCCCGTAACGATCACTTGGCCTCTGTTCAGACTAGTTTGATCGACTGGTGGATCATTTTTTAAAAATGGACCTTGTCTGTAATCCGTACCATTGATGCCCCATGATCCAGCCATTTGTTTATCGATAAAGTAGGGAACGCCTAATTCGATCGCACCAGGACCATTATCGTCTTTCGGTAAAATACGTTCAGTTGCTTGTTCAAGAACGACAAAGTCTTCGTATCTTTCAAAGAACATACGTGCTTCTGTCAACTCCACCTTTTGATCTTCTGTTTTTACGGGAGCACTTTTATCGGATTTAAATTGGTTAGTCAGTAATCCGCCAAGTAATGAACCACCTGCGACTCCTCCGACAACCAAACCGGAATTTTTCATAAATTGACGACGGCTTGCATCTGGTGCTTGTTTAGCATTAGAATCGCCAGGTTTCATATCTTTTTTATCGGCCATTTTCCATCCTCCTAGGTTGTTGAAAACAATTTTAATGTTAAATAGATAATTTGGCAATTCTATCTAATAAAGTGTTATATGTCAATTCATCTGGGAGTTTAATAGCTGTAAAGAGTGAAAAGTGTAAACGGTCATCCATAACCGGTGATCAGTTGGTTTAAGTATACAATGGTGTTAAAAATTCTCGGAATGTATAGACTAGACGTAGAGCACTTCCTTAATTATACAAATGTGTATATACTTTCAGCAGAGTTATTGATAATATGAGAGTAGATTGTTTTGGATAGTCTACTACCGAACAAAGGAGTGAAAGTGTATGAAGAATACTTTACGAGTTTTAGTGTGGACAGCATTAGTGCTGGCTCTATCGCTTGTTTTTGCAGATCCCAACGAAGCTTCTGCGAAAGAATTTAAGGATGTATCGAAGAAGCACCCGAACTACACGGCGATTCAAGAAATGCAGAAAGCGGGGTATATCACTGGTTATCCTGACGGTACGTTCCGTCCAGGTGAACCGGTTAGTCGTAAGCACGTAGCCTCGTTGCTCGATCAAGTGTTGAAATTTCCGCAACCGCCTACCGATAAACTGGTCTTTACGGACGTGCCGAAAAACCATATGTATTACAAGCCCATTATGAAGTTATACAACAAGGGGATCATCAGTGGTGGAATGGATGGGAAGTTCAATCCGAATGCTTCCATCACAAGAATCCAGATGGCCAAGATGCTGGATTTGGCATTTGAGCTCAATATGAAGGAACCGGCACAGTTTGAAGATCTACACTTCTTACACTGGGGATACGTACATGCGAGTGCATTGTATTCTAATGGGGTAACGAAGGGAGATAAAGGGAAGTTTCTTCCGAATCAGTCCGTTACACGTGCGCACTATGCAGAATTTTTATATCGTGCGATGAAAGTAGGGAAATCACCCTCAGGTTCTAGTGTAACTAAAGAAAAAGCGGTAGATTTGACTATGCGCTTACCTATTGTGATTGAAGGGATTCGTATCCAAGGGAAAGTGGATAATCAAACGTATAATCAGCTTCGTTCAAAACAGCTACCTTATGCTACAAAAGCATTTGTGGATGGCTTGCTGAAAGAAGATTATCCGAGCGTCTGTACAGAGTGTGATTCGTTTTTATTCCCTGGTTTAACAATCGAACCTTCCATGCGTTTCAATTATAAACAACCGGATGCGAATACGCTGCAAGTCCATACCGTTTCATTTAGTAATGTTCTATCAAGTGGCGGCTTTGTTGACTACGCGTTTAAGAAAGAATCGGGTAGTTGGAAGATGGATGACTTTGATTGGACAGAAGTAGGGAAAAAGAATTTTGAACTGACTAAAGCTGAAGCAGAGCGTGTTGTGAAATTGAATTATGCTTATTCTTCAAATGTTAAAATAACGTACGTTTCACAAGCGAAAAAGACAGGTGAAGATCCTGTCACGAAAGAAAAATATCCATTTACAGAGTATAAATTTACTGTAGACACGAAAGATGGCCGTGATACAGTGCTTGTGAATTCAGACGATGGCTTGGCTTACTAATAAAACAAATCAAAAAAGCGTCCCACTTTTATAGTGGAACGCTTTTCCTTGTGCAACCCTTCTTACAAGTATACTTGAACTGCATCAACTAGACTATAACCACCAAGGAAAATCGCGATCAAGATGACGATAGCTCCAATGATATTGAGTAAAGTGGAGTTGCGCTGATCTCCGAGTAATTGTTTATTATTCATAATAACAAATAGGTAAATCGCTACAATTGGAAGCAGAATTCCGTTTAATGCCTGTGCCGCAAGCAATACATTGAGTGGACTGAAACCAATTGCGGAGGTGATAATACCAATGACGATCACACCGGAAAATACCATCTTGAACTTTTTATTCTTCATTCCGCCTTCCCACTTTAATACACTACTGATTGCGACTGCAGCGCCAAGGGGACTTGCGATAGCGGATGAGAAACCAGCTGCAAAAATGCCTATTGCGATAAATACTTTCGCCCATGAACCGAATAACGGCTCTAATTGGACAGAAAGGTCAGCTACACTCGTCACTTCCATGCCCATCATCGTAGACGCTGCTGTGATCAAAACGGCAGCAGTTATTAACCCTCCTATACAAATTGAAATGATCGTATCCCATCTTGCTTCCTTCAAGTCACTTACCTGCGTCCAGCGTTCCTGCACCATGGAAGAGTGGATGAAGAAGTTATACGGGACGACTGTTGTTCCGACCAATGCGATAATAATAATGATCGATCCGGTCGGTATGCTTGGGATGAATGCCCCGGCAAATACCGCGCCAATATCAGGTTTTACAACAATCATTGTCGTAATGAACGTCACACTCATGACGATGACGAGGAAAATCATTAACTTTTCAATTAATTTATAACTGCCCGTCAATCCCAAGAATAGGATCGCTATACCAATGAAAGGGCTTACAATATGTGCTGGAATATTCGTCAATGTAGAGACGCCAAGGGACGTTCCCATCAAATCACCTGAAATATACGCAGCACAGCCAACGCCGATCGATATAATGACGAGCCAGATAGAAGCGAATTTCAGTAAAGGTTGTTTGAATTGGTCGTGTATCGCTTCACCCAATCCCTTTTTTGAAACTACACCCAGTCGTGCAGACATTTCCTGAAGAACAATGGTTGCGATAATAGAGAAGACTACTGCCCATAGAATGGCGTAACCAAATCCAGCACCTGCGCGAGTGGCGGTAGTGACAGTACCCGGACCTATGAATGAAGCAGTAATAATAGCTCCCGGTCCCATCGATTTTATCTTTGAAAGTAACCCTTTTTTCTTAACTTGCTGTGTAACGGGTACGTTAGCGACCATCTTCTTTTCCTCCCCTAATTGTCCTCACTGAATAGGCGAGGAAAAGAAAGGTCACTTTTCCTCGAGTGAGTTATAAATGGTTTGTTTGGATACACCTAATAAATCCGCAATTCGATCAGCAGATCCTTGAATCAAAAATATTCCTTTACTTTCCAACTGGCGCACAAACGTAATACGATCTTTACGTTTCAAGTTTTCAACATCGATTCCAAGCTCCACGATAGTGCTTTTCGTAATATTATCGAACACTTCATCGATATGAGTCGCATACGTTTCATCGAAATGCTGCCCATCATAGCTTGTGTCCGGACGAATCATTTCTTCGAGCACTTGCTGCAAACGATTGATTTCTGTGATATCCAAATTGATACCAAGGAAACCAATCACTTTGCCATCCATATCTCTAATGAATACAATGGAAGTCTTGATAATCTTTCCACGCGTCGTATTCGTGATGATGCCATTCAAATCTTTAATGTCCTCGTGCTTCTTCTTCAATTCCTTCAAAATGACTTCCGTAGTAGGGGCTCCAACCGCTCTGCCCGTAACATCCCCTTTTAAATAAATTAAAGAGGATTCTACTTTCGTCACATCATGGATTACAACTTCACAGTTCACATTGAACACACTATATATGGCATCAGCCATTCGTATATAAGAATCGAAAATCAATTGGTTTTGTTTCATATCTTCTAACACTCCTCAGATTAAATACTATTCCTTATTTTCCTATACCAAGAAAGAAAAATCGACTATTATCAATCGAAAGGTTTAGTAGTTTGAGAAGTAGTAGCTCATTTTCCTTCTTTTTGCTGATGGTGAAGGATATTTCCTGCTAGTGCATACAGGATCAAAGTAGAAGCAAAATGGGCAGAAAATTGATTAGGATCTTGTTGCGGATAAATTTCCACGAAGTCCATCCCGATTACGCCTAATTTACAAATTTCATGTACCAAAGTCAGTAATTCATAAGAAGTTAAGCCATTTCCATCTACTGGACCGCCCGGATTGAATGCGAAGTCCAACACATCACTACAAATCGTCAAGTACACGCAATCTACATCTTTTGAAGCTTGTGCATAGATTTCTTTAGCCATCTCTTTTAAATCTTTATGGCCACGGATTTCATTGATCGTAATGGTCACTGCACCAGCTGCTTTCGCATTGCGTCCGCTTTCGGGTTTATTGCGAGGGCCGTGGATACCTGTATGGATAATACTTTCGTTACGCACACCTTCTTGTTCATACAAACGAGCAAATGGGCTACAACGAGCGAACTGATCACCGTTGTGAGAAGGAAGGTTGTCATAGTGAGCGTCCATATGAATGATTCCAACCTTTTTATCCTGCTCTGCAATCGCTTTCACGATAGGGTACGTAATACCATGATCGCCGCCAAGACCGATGACGAACTTGCCTGTTTTCCATAATTCCGAAGTGAAATCAGTGATTCGCTTCATCGTTTCGTCTACATCAGCAGGCACGATGTCGATATCTCCCATATCACCTAGTGTGATATTTTCGAAAACATCCATGTCGTTGATTTCAGGAAGGTAACCTGAGTAGCGTGAAGAACATAAGCGCATGACTTTTGGACCGAGTTCGCAGCCCGTGTAATCTCCCCAAGTAACCGCACCTTCCCAAGGAACTCCGTATACAATCACATCTACATCCGAAAAATCTTTTGTTGCTGATATATTTTTAGCCCCCAACATACATGGAGTATTGCCATAAATCATCTCTGTCATATTAATAACCACCTTTAATTTTTTTAAAGAACTTTTACTAATAATAAAGCCAAGTGGACTAATTGTCAAATAGTTTTAAATAAATTAAAATTGTTGTGCGAATACACATGGTTTGAAAAGGCGTAGAAGTGAAGTATGAACGGTTGGGGTGGTGTATAGAGCGGCTGGCGAGGTGTATAGAGCGAATATCGGGCAATATAGAGCGCTTGCCTGGATTTATGGGCACGGCTGCGTCCTTCACGTATATTTTCGCATGAAAAAAGCGTCCCACTTTAAAAGTGGAACGCTTTTTCATAGTCTTTACGATGCCTCTGCTTCTGGTACCAATCGTTTTTCAGTTTTCATGACAATGAAAATACTTGCTTCATACAAAGCGATCATCGGAATGAGAATGATCAACTGACTCAAGAAGTCAGGAGGCGTGATCAATGCGGACACTACAGCGAGAATCACGTAGGACCACTTTCTTACTTTTTTCATAGTTTCGGATGTCAGAATACCGATAGCGGACAGGAATAGCGCGACGATTGGAAGCTCAAAGAGCAAACCAATCGGCATGGTGGTCATTAATAAAAAACGTGCATATTCTTTTGCCGTGATCATGACATCAAAATTCATTTTACCGAGCTTCACTAAGAAGTTATAGCTTAGTGGATTGACTACGTAGTACCCGAATGCCAGACCACCGACGAATAGGAGCAGAATAGCAGGGGAGTAGAGACTTAGGAAACGTCCTTCTTTCTGCGTCAGACCCGGTTTGACGAACTGCCAGAGGAAATGACAGACGAACGGGACGGACAAACCAAATGCCATCGCAGCGGAAATCGTCGTATAGAATGAAATGACTTCAAGCGGACTCAAAACGATCAGCTTATAGCCCCGTGTGACGTATGGGAACCATAGATTGATGGTGCTGAATACGGCAATGAAGAAAACCAGGAATACGACGACACTTTTGATGAGCTGCTTCCGAAGATCCGTGAGATGCTCGATTAGCGCAGGATCTGCATCTTTCTTTTCATCGTCAGGTTGTTCAGGAGGAGGCATTCTGGATTCTTCCGGTTGTGGTTCTGGTTTTAATTCTTCTGGTATAGCCCGTTCAGTGGAAGAAGTCTCCGCAGAGTGATCGGGCAGAGCGGTTTCTTCATCATTTGCTTTTTTGTCTAATGGGCTTTCGTTTTTCCGGTTTTGATCACTATACGGATCCATCTTTTCACCTACTTATTTAATATCTTTTTTATCAGTTTCAATCGTTTTGGCAGGAGTAACAGTTGTTTTTTCTTTTTCTTCATCATCGCCCATAATATCTTTAGTAGCTTTTTTGAACTCTGCTAAAGTTTTACCGACTGCTGAGCCGACTTCAGGCAATTTGCGAGGTCCAAAAAGAATCAAAATAATCACAAGGATAATAATGAGCCCTGGTACACCGATTGCTGCTATATTCATAATCCATCCATCCTTCCCACTTAATTTATACGAGAAATCCACTTGTTACTGGTATTTCTGAATGCCTTCCGCAGTACGATAGGCAAGTGCACCGACTGTTGCAGTAGGGTTGTATCCACTATTATGAGCGAAATTCTCCACACTCACAACAAATAAGTTTTGTACATTAATGAAGTCTAGACCGCTATAGTCGAAATTACCCCCAGTGAAATTATAAATTGTTGTACTGGAAGACTCGAAACTATGAACGTATTCATTGTAGTATGATACATCCCATGACGTTTCATTAAACATAATCGAAGTTTGGCGAAAGGATAACAATCTTTTCATGCTAACAGACTTCTTACGATAGGTCAAATGTCATTTTCACCATGGCGAAAACTTGAAATAGGACGGGATTAAAAATAACACTGGAGTATTTGCAATATTGCGAAAATAAATATATACGAATCATTTGAAACTTGGTAGAATAATAATAACAAGTAACCTACAGCCGACAAAATAATTCACTGAGGAGGAAAGATTATGAACAAGACTGGTCGGATTTTCGTTTGGACTGTATTGCTCGTTATGCTTTCATTTGTTTCATTCGGTTCCACGCAAGCGGCAACAAAAGAATTCAAGGATGTGTCGAAGAATCACCCGAACTATGAAGCGATCCACTATTTACAGGATAAAGGCTTCATAGGCGGCTATACAGACGGCACATTCCGACCGCAAGAGATGATTTCACGTAAACACGTGGCGAAGTTACTAGATCAGGCGCTGAAGCTACCGCAAGTAAACAGCACCGTCACGTACCGCGATGTACCGAAAAGTCACCCGTACTATGCCTCGATTATGAAATTGACTGCAGCTGGCATTTTCAGTGGCGGAACAGATGGCTACTTCAATCCGGATGCACCGATTACACGGATTCAAATGGCGAAAGTTCTCGATATTGCTTTCGATCTGCATATGACGAAGCATAATGCCTTTTATGATGTCTACAATGACCACTGGGGCTATACACATGCCAATGCATTGTTCGCGAGTGGAATTGCGAAAGGGTATCAAGGCGAATTCTTCCCGGATGCAGCCGTAACTCGCGCACACTATGCACAGTTCCTGTACGGTGCGATTCTCGTGAAAAACGCGCGTCCTGCTAACAAACAAGTGACGAAAGGAAAAGCATGGGATCTCGTCAACCGCTTGCCTTTCCAATTGGAGAAAGTAATGAGGGAAGGTCAACTGTACGGTCAATCCTATGCAGATATTCAGCCTTCGTTGCGCGCGTACGCAACGAAATCATTTACCGAAAAAGGCCTGTCGTCTTACTACGGCAAAGCGTGTATAGAGTGTTACGCACCCGTCTTCCCATTCATTCGGTTTGAGCCGGTCGTGCGGTTTGATTTCAATCAGCCGGATGCCAATACACTCAATGTCAACACAGTTGAATTCCAAAACGGATTTTCCGTTGGTGGCTATGTAGCTTATCAATTCAAAATGCAAGACGGCAAATGGAAAATGAACGCACTCGACTTCACGCCAGTCGGTACGAAAAATTTCAAGCTAACGATCAAAGAAGCAGAAAAGGTCATTAAAGAAGAATATCTAGCATATGGCCATAAAAACACGATTGTCAAACATGTCACAACCACTCAACAAGTCGAGCTGGATCCCGTGACAGATGTGCAGTACACATTCGATCAGTACACATTCAATGTGGAAACGGAATACGGCCGCATGAAAGTGAAATTTAATTCGTCGGATGGGTATACCATTCAATAAATCACAAAGCCGCCATGACCTGAATGGGTCGAGCGGCTTTTTCTTATACCGATATTTTTCAAGCGAGTAAGGAGGAATTCACATAAATACAAACAATACGTCAAAGCGCATCATATTTCTACGGACAGGGGAAAGGGCACCGGAGAAATGACGCACGTATAGAACTTAAAGTCTATAAAATCGACTTCCGTTTACTAGACGACAGGATGTGAAGTTCTTCCCGGTACTTGCTGACCGTCCTGCGCGAAATAGTAATTCCTTGTTCTTTCAAGAGTAAGTCGACAATCTTTTGATCGGATAACGGCTTACGTTTATCCTCATTTGTAACCAGTGACTGGATAGATGTTTTGACAGCGGATGGCGACACACTGTCACCATCCTGTGCGGCTAGTTTGGAAGTGAATAATGAACGCATTTCGAATGTGCCAGCAGGTGTTTGGATCACTTTATTGGAAACCGTACGGCTAATGGTCGACTCGTGCATCTCGATACTATCCGCTACATCTTTCATCGTCATGGGCTGCAAGGCTTTCCTTCCGTGTCGAAAAAACGCGTCCTGTTTTTCGAGAAGATCCGTCACAATGCGAATGATCGTATTGCGTCGCTGTTCGATACTCGTCAGCAACCATTGCGCTTGTTTATGATAACCGCGCAAATAGGAAGACAGTTCGGATGTACCTGTAAGAGAAGATACATACTCCTTGCGCAGTCCGATTTTGGGAAGATCCCGATCGTTCAAATGAAACGATAATTTCCCGTCTTTTTCTTCTATGATCACGTCAGGCATCATAAATTCTGTTTCACTGTGACCGAGCTCTGGACAAGGTCTTGGATGCAACGTCAGCAGAAATTCATGCAATTCGTTTACGTGAGCCATCGTAATGTTCATACCTTTTGCGATATCTGCCCATTTACGTTCGGCCACATAGGGCAAATACTTCGATATGAACGTTTCGATTAAAGCGGGGTACTCTTCGCAACTTTTAACTTGTAGCAACAAACATTCCTGCAGTGTCCGAGAACCTATGCCAGGTGGACCGATTTGTTGCAGTAATTCAATACCTGTCTCTACATGTTCTATAGACTGCATCTCTGCACATAAATAGCCATTATCATCCAAACCATGAATCAACGTCTTCAGTAATTGCTTCGTCTCGACGTCTTTGAAATCAATTTCGACTTGGCGCAGCATTTGGTCACGCGTACTGACTTCTTGCTGCTTCACCCATTCTGTGGAATTGGTTTCCTGACTAGAGTAATTAGTGGATTGCCGTTCTTGGAATGAATCCGTTCTTTCAGCTTCCTGTATCTCAATTACAGGATTCTCTAACTCTTTTTCTCGTATATATAGTTCCAGATCATAAGTTGATAACTGCAAAAGCTCGATCGCTTGCCGGAGTTCAGTAGTCATCCGCAAACCGAGTTCTTGTTTTTGCTGGAGAGACATATTCATCGAAATCTCCTCCTCATTATAAGTCCATATAATGAAAGTGTATGAATGCGCTTTCATTTCTATGTACTTATCATATCATGCTCTTTCCACTTGGACTATTGTTCTGAGGAATTTATTTGTCCTGAAGAACCTCCCGCAATGCTCTTGATTCCACTATATCCTCGACACCTTCCTGGCAAAACCCGTACGAACGCCACGAGCAGGTTTCGCACACTACGACAATATCATCCGGTACCACATGTAGCCGAATTCTTCTCTCGACTTCACGCCAAGGTAACACATCACTGACTTTCAATGCGAGCTTGCGCAAAATTTCCGCGTCGCGTACATAAATGCCTTTATCTTCACAATGATACGGTTGTCCTTCAGGAAATTTCGCGCATAAATAATCGGGTCCTTTCGTGATTTGAATCAACGTATCGGGCCGTTCCCGTAACACATCATGAATTTTCGTCATGTTTTCCGTGTACTCTGCTGAATAGCCCATTCCCCGATATCCAAGCAAACAAAAGATATGGTGCCCGCGTAATTTGATCATAGAAACTCACCTTTTCTGAACTGTATACTAGTTAACTTGTTTTGTTATTTAGTATACACATAATCGTGTGTAGGAGGGAAGTGCGAGTTTGGTAACATTGACTTTGTGAATGTACCTTTTATAATTAGCCCAATACGAAAATAATCTGCAGAGAGGGCTAGTGAACTATGAAAGATTTAAAAGTAATTATCACATTAGTACTCGTCATGTTCACATGGGGAATGAACGTATCCGCTCTCAAATATCTCGTGACCTATTTTGATCCGATTACTATGACGTCCATGCGTATTATGTCAGCGGCCATTTTAGTGTTTGTCATCTTATTTTTTCTTAAGAAAATTCGCTTACCTAGAAATAGGGAATGGCTATATATTGTTGGGGGTGCAGCGACCAATGTCGTAATGCATCATTATTTTCTAGCGGAAGGACTCTCCAGAACGAGTGCTGCTAACGGAGGATTAATTTTAGGACTTGGACCGCTATTGACAGCGACGTTAGCTGTTTTTATTTTGAAAGAGAAAATTACAGGTGTACGTGCTATGGGCTTTCTATTCGGTGGTATAGGCGTAAGTATCGTGGTGCTTGGAGGTAGTGGAACAGTAGGCAAAACTTCATTCGGAGATGTCGAAATCTTCTTATCGATATTGTCCCAAGCCATTAGTTTTATGCTAATAAAAAAAGCTTCCAGAACAATGGATGCAAGACTACTGACAGGATACATGATGTTAGTCGGTTCCATCATTTTAGTCATCATCGCACTGATAAAAGAACCAGGTGGCTTTGCTGACTTAAGTAAAGGAACCCCAACTGTCTGGGGTGTATTCCTGTTCTCTGCCCTGATCGCAACCGCAGTTGGTCACATGGCGTATAATTCAGCCATTCAAACCATCGGTGCAGCACGGGCTTCGATCTTTTTGAATTTCAATACATTTTTCGCACTGATTGGCGCGAGTATATTTTTAGGGGAATCCATTTATCCCGCTCACTTTATCGGTTTGGTATTTATTGTGGCAGGGGTCTTCTTCGGTTCGGGTTCTTTGGAGATGTTTATGGGGAATCGGAAAAAATCTGTACCGCCTGTTGGATAGTTAGTAGATGGTGGCGTGATAAATATAATCCGCTAGTTTAACAACGAAATACTATTTTAAAAGCACTTTCCTTACAAAACATTTACACAGCCTTCTCCGTATATTAATAATCTTCCAGTAGAGTAATAGTTGATTACAAATACAGGAGGTTGTTTATTGTTGAAGAAGACAGTCGTGCCCGTAGTCATGCTATCCGCTGCGTTAATTGGTGGAGCCATCTGGACAGGGAATAATTCAACGAGTTCAGCTAACGAAGTGAAAAAGGAAGACGCTACAGAAATCAAGAACGTCATATTTTTGATTGGGGATGGCATGGGAAGTTCCTATACATCCGCTTATCGTTACTTCAAAGATGATCCGAAAACTCCTGAGATCGAGTTAACAGCGTTCGATAAATATTTGGTCGGTCAACAAATGACATATCCTGATGACGACGAGGAGTCGATCACCGATTCAGCATCTGCGGCAACGGCTATGTCGTCAGGTGTCAAAACATACAATAACGCCATTGCGGTGGATAAAAAGAAAGAGCGTGTGCAAACTGTCCTTGAAGCGGCAAAAGAAGCAGGGAAGTCGACAGGCCTTGTCGCCACTTCTGAAATTACACATGCCACTCCCGCCGCTTACGGTGCCCATAATGAAAGTCGAAAGAATATGGACGAAATCGCCGATGATTATTACAATGAACGCATCAATGGCGAGCATACCATCGATGTCCTTCTAGGCGGTGGGAAAAAACACTTCGTCAGAGAAGATTTGAGCCATGCACATTCATTCGAACTGGATGGATATGGATATGCCACGACAAAAGAAGAGTTATTGAACAATAAGCATGATAAAATACTAGGATTGTTCGCAGATGGCGGCATGTCAAAAATGATTGACCGTTCGGCAGAAACCCCTTCACTGGAAGAAATGACAGAAGCGGCGATTGAACGATTGAAGAAAAATGAAGACGGATTTTTCCTCATGGTGGAAGGAAGCCAAGTCGATTGGGCAGGACATGACAATGATGTGGTCGGCGCGATGAGTGAAATGGAAGACTTCGAGAAAGCATTCAAGGCAGCTATCGAGTTTGCGAAAAACGATCCCCACACATTGGTCGTTGCGACGGCGGATCACTCAACTGGCGGATTTTCCATAGGAGCGGATGGCGTCTATAACTGGTCTGCCGATGTCATCAAAGCCGTGAAGCGTACACCTGCTTTCATTGCACAAGAAATTGCGAATGGAAACGATGTAGAACAGACATTGGAACGCTACATCGATCAAGAAAGTTTGCCATTGGAAAAGAAGGAAATAGAAGCAATTCAAGCAGCAGGTACAGAGGCAAGTGCTATCGAAACAGCTATCAAACAAATCATCGATAAACGTTCGTATACGGGTTGGACAACTAGTGGACATACAGGTGAAGACGTACCGGTTTATGCCTATGGACCATCCAAAGAGCGTTTTACAGGACTGTTAGATAATACGGATCATGCGGATATTATATTTGATATTATTGCGGGTGAGAAGTAAGGCTATATCCTACAAGATACATGAAAGAAAAACGCCTCCCTATCGTAAAGATGGGGAGGCGTTTACTTGTGATTAATTGAAAATTCAATTCGTTAATTGCTATGATACATCGTGCAATAAAATTGAAACGTATATGAAAGAACGGAAGTAGCAGAAAAATGATATAGGTATGTTATGAAAATTCCTGTTAGATAAAGAATAAAAATATTAAAAATACTAATTCTCTACCTACTCCTTATAATCTACAGTATATTGTATACTATTAAGTTAGGAGGGATATAGATGAATATTCACGAAGCGCTAACGATTGGTGACTTGACGAAAAGTATAACTATTGCTGGATCCGAAGGTATAACACGTGAAATCACTTCCATTGAAGTAATGGAAGTTCCTGAAGTAGTCAGCTGGGTTACATCGGGGATATTAGTTATGACAACGTTTTATTCAATTAAAAATGACAAAGAAAAGCAAATTGAAATCGTTCAGACATTGATTGATAAAAATGCAGCAGGTATAGTCATCAAACTCGGTAGATTCGTTGATGAGTTGCCCGAAAAAATGTTGGCTATTGCGAATAAAGAAAATTTCCCTATTATTGTCATACCTAAAAATGTTTCATATATCAATGTACTGGCCCCCTTATATGAGCGATTATACAAAGAGAAGCAGCTAAAGGAAAACTCCTACCAACCATTCATAGACTTTGAATCCAAATCCTTTGTCTCACTTTCAAAAGCAATGGAAGAATTGAGTGAAATTATCGGAGGTCCATTATATATAGAAGATGTACAGTGTTCTCTGCTCTATTGCACGAAAAAATTTCTTCCAAATGGTTGGCGTGATTCTAAAGCTCTGTTTTCTAGACCAATCCATACGAATTATGAAGAGCTTTATGAAGAATGGAAGACATCACTTATACAACCTGGTGGAACATTGCTAAAAATAGATGGTTTTCGAAATATCTTGATTATGCCGTTACTATCTAACAAATATATCTTTGGGATGCTTCATATACCTTATACGGAAAAACTAGAAGCCGGCAATAGTCCAATCGAAAATCTGAAAGAGACCGTGGAAAAGATAGAAGAATTATTTATGAATGAACAGCTCTACTTACAAAAAAAACGAATTGAACATCTTAAACGGCTGGAGCAATTCAACCAAGCAGATGAGCAAGAATTTCAAATGAAAGAGCACTTCATTATTCGCTTCCATGCAAGCTGGTTTGAAAAACATGGTACGCTAACGCATTATGTCATTGATTATTCAAATATAGTATTGAAAGAGCTACTATTTATTATGGAAGACATTCCAGAATGCTCTTTTACATTGTTCGAAAAGCATGGTCGCTACTATGCACTAGTAGATTGCAAAAAAGATGAGGGTGTATCTGTTATGAAATCACTTGAAAAAGTGGTTGTAGAGAGTATCCACTCATTGACAATTGCAGTGGCTCCGATAGAAAAAGACAGTCGCGTGGTGGCGGATAGTATTCGGTTGGTCGATAAAACCATGGAAATCGGACGACTTATTAGAAAAAAAGAGACGTTCTACACCTACGATCAATTAGGCATATATGAAATTCTTATTAATTTAACATCTCAAAATGTAGTGAAAAACTATACTAAAAGTATTTTAGAACCATTATTTGTCGATCAAAATAAAGAATTACTACATACGTTAGAAGTATATTTGAATGAAAATGGTAATGTTACAAAGGCATCGGAAAAATTGTTCATACACCGACGAACATTGACATTCCGACTGCAGAAAATACAAAAACTATTGCAGATGAATATTGATGAAGCAGAAAATCGTTTTATTTTGAACTTTTGTTTGCGAATAAAATCTTTAAATAGATAGACGTCTTAGAACGTCTATTTTTTATTGTGTAAATTATGTGCAATACAACCGACTGAAAATTGCACACTACTAACATTACATTGAATAGTTAAATTATTTATAGTTGGTCAAAGGAGTGGTGAGAATGTTGGGAATTATTCGAGTGCTCACAACAGATGATGAAAAGATCTTGCTCGAGCATGGAGAACGCATGTGGGAAACAGATCAAATTCAAACAATTACACGATGTATTCAAGATCAGCCAAATGGCATTTACGATCCTAAGACAGTGGCAGAAGCTGTCCCAAAGATTATTTCTCTTGCTCAAGAACTTATCAGAGAACCTGGTGTGGACGCAATAACGATTAGTTGTGCAGCCGATCCAGCGCTACAAGAGTTAAAGGAATTGGGGGATTTTTATGTAATGGGTGCAGGTGAATGTGGAGCAAAGGCGGCTATGCAAGCTGGACGAAAAGTTGCTGTGATAGGAATTACGAATACGATTCCGAAAAATATTATTGATGAATTAGGTGGCCACTTTTACACCTATTCCTATTCGCCAAACTTACAAAAAACTACGGACCTATTTACAGAACAAGCAAAGGTAGAATTACTAGCACTTGCGCATGAAACAGTGAAGTGGGGGGCAAATGTCATATTGTTTGCTTGTACAGGGTTCTCTACGATTCGACTGAAAGCGTATTTATTAAAAGAAATCCATATACCGATCATTGATTTGGTAGAAGCGCAGGCATTGGGGTATAAACAATTTACAAAGGGGGGGTAAGGGATGAATACAAAGACAAAAACATTTGATTTACCATTTGTTATCTTTTCGATCATCATTTCAATATTTGGTGCAATAATCGGGATGCAGTTGATTACATCATTAGGAATCACGCCGAATACATCGATTATCGGTGCACTGGTTGCAATGCTAATCGCTAGAATACCGATGCAGATGTTTTATAAGTATCGTTCAGTAGAGAATCAAAATCTTATTCAGACTTCGATATCAGCGGCAACATTCGGAGCGGCGAATAGCTTGCTTATTCCGATTGGACTCCCATTTGTAATGGGGATGCCTGAACTAATTACACCGATGCTGATCGGTGCAGGTCTTGCTTTGTTCATTGATGTATTCATTCTCTACAAAGTATTTGATTCGAAATTATTTGGAGCCAATGAAGCATGGCCACCTGGTATTGCGACAGCAGAGGCGTTAAAAGCTGGGGACCAAGGTGGTTCAAAAGCCAAATTCCTTGGTATAGGTATTGGAGTTGGCTTAATCGGATCGTACTTTGGTATCGCGATGTCGGCCTTTGGTGTGGCATTCATCGGCAACATTTGGGCGTTACTCATGTTTGGTATTGGCCTATTGCTTCGCGGCTATTCCATTCCGATGTTTGGTGTAGATATAAATGAATTTTATATTCCTCATGGCATGATGATTGGTGCAGGCTCAGTTGCTTTACTACAATTTGTCATCACGCTTTGGCAGGCGAAGAAACAAAAGAATGCACAACGTAAAGAAGAGGGCGACTATAGCTACACGCGTTCAGACAATGATGTAAAAAAAGGATTTGGTATCGGTTTTCTACTGTATGTAGTGGCGGCTCTTATTTTAGCGGTTATTGGCGGAATCATCGGCGACATGTCAGTAACACAAACGATTATGTTTGTACTGTTCGCAGCATTTGCCGCATTGGCCAGTGAGATTATCGTCGGAATTGCAGCCATGCACTCCGGTTGGTTCCCGGCATTCGCGGTGACATTGATTTCCTTGCTTATCGGTATGATGTTAGGCTTCCCACCGATTGCACTTGCACTACTTACTGGTTTTACAGCTGCAACAGGTCCAGCATTTGCTGATTTAGGCTATGACTTTAAATCAGGAGCGATCTTGCGTAGTCACGAAAAGAAAGCAATTGAGATATTTGGTCGTAGACAACAATTAAAGAGTTCATTAATCGGTTTTGGTGTAGCGATTGTCATGGTAGCTCTTTTCCACGATTCCTTCTTCGCACAAGATCTTGTACCACCAGTAGATCTTGTCTATGCTACTACGATTGAAAGTGGCTTGGGCGGAAACGTTGGCATGTTACTTCTTCTATGGGCAATTCCAGGCGCGCTCATCCAATTAATCGGCGGTCCTAGACGACAAATGGGTATCTTGTTTGCGACAGGTCTATTGATTATTAATCCAATCGCCGGCTGGGCGGTACTTGCAGGTATTACCATTCGATTTATTGTACTGAAAGTAAAAGGTCCCGAAGCAGAATCTACAATGTACACCATGGCAGCAGGATTTATCGCTGGAGATGCGATCTACAGCTTCTTCACGTCACTATGGAAAGTAAAGTAATGGAGGAATAATTATGACAATACGAACACTTACAAAAGATGATGCAATTAATGGAGTTTATGGAGGCTGTATTTTAGGCGGGGGTGGCGGTGGCTGGATTTCAGATGGCTTAGAAAAAACAGAGCAAGCCTTTACTCTTGGTTCACCACAACTTATCACGATAGATGAATTAGAGGATGGAGATTATGTAGCGTGTGTATCACTAGTTGGTGCACCATCCGCTAGAGACGTATATATCAACAGTGAACAGCTTGTCTCAACAGTAGAACGAATCCAGCAGGAGTTTCCAGAACCAATTAAAGCACTCATGACAAATGAAAACGGAGCGGCTACCACTATCAACGGCTGGCTCCAAGCAGCTGCAACGGGACTTCCATTCTTGGATGCACCATGTAACGGTAGAGCCCATCCAACGGGTTCCATGGGATCTTTAAATTTATCGGAAGAGGAAGGCTACGTGTCCATTCAAGCATTTGCGGGCGGAGAAGGTGATCGCCGAGTAGAAGGTGTCATCTCCAGTACACTAGACATTTCATCCAACATTGTGCGCTCAGTCTCGGTAGAAGCAGGTGGCATGGTAGGGGTTTGCAGAAACCCTGTATCTATTGGTCATATTAAAGAACATGCCGCGGTCGGTGGCATTTCACAAGCTATAGAACTTGGTGAAGTCTTCTTTTCGGTAGAAGGTCCTGACCGTATTGAGGCGGTAGCTACCCATTTAAAAGGACGGGTCATTTATTCAGGTACCATCAGCAAGTTTGACTTAAAGGCAGTAAAGGGATTTGACGTCGGTTATGTACAAGTGGATGATCTCGAAATGACATTTTGGAATGAATACATGACAGTGGAAATGAATGGGGAAAGAAAAGGTACGTTTCCTGACCTCATTATGACATTTAACGCAGAAACGGGCATGCCTGTTGTCAGTGCAGAGCTAGAAGAAGGAATGAAGATCGCAGTCATTTCTGTCCCGAAAGAACATTTAAAATTAAGCTCGACGATGTTCAATGAAAAACTATTACGTATGATTGAACCGATTATTAACAAAACTATTATTTGAAAAGGATGATTACATATGTCATTAAAGTATACAATGGACGTTATGGAAATCTTAGATGATATCCATGCTAGTGGGAAACAAGTAGTAGATTTATTCGAGGGATTTGAACATTGTGAAGCCACTTATGAGACAGTTACAGGAGCTAAAGGTTCTACAGACTTCGTGAAAATCGTTGTGAGAGGAACGGAAGGTAAACTTAGCGGTGGAAAAGCGCGAACACTAGGAATCGTTGGTCGTTTAGGTGGAATAGGTGCCCGTCCTCACAGAATAGGATTTGTATCAGACGGAGATGGAGCGGCAGCTGCGGTCACAATTGGCTTGAAACTCGCTAATATGTCAGTTAAAGGCGATCGTTTATCTGGTGACATCATTATTACTACGCATATTTGTCCAACTGCCCCTACACAACCACACGAACCAGTTGATTTCATGGGATCGCCAGTAGATATCTTGACGATGAATCAATATGAAGTAGTGCCCGAGATGGAAGCGGTAGTTTCGATCGATACTACAAAAGGAAATCGCGTATTTAACCATCGGGGTATTGCACTATCGCCAACTGTGAAATCAGGATATGTACTGAAATTCAGTGATGCGTTACTTCGAATCATGGAAATGACAACAGGGGATTTACCTGTAACATTTGCAGTGACTACACAGGATATTACACCTTACGGGAATGATGTTTATCACATCAACAGTATTCTACAGCCTGCAGTCGCAACCGATGCACCCGTGGTAGGTGTGGCAATCACTGCTAAAACGGCTGTGCCAGGTAGCGGAACGGGTGCAAGTCATGAAGTGGACGTAGCGCAAGCAGTCCGATTTACAATCGAAATTGCTAAAGAATTTACAAGAGGTCAAATAGAATTCTACGATGAAAAAGAATTCGGACGTTTGGAAATGTTATATGGTTCCATGAAGCATCTCCAAACATTGGGAAATGAAGAAGAATGACAAAGAAAATCGTAGGTGTTTTGACAATCGGACAATCGCCGCGAACAGACGTGACCCCATTCATTCAATCCATTATGGGCGCAGACGTCACCATTATAGAAAGCGGAGGATTGGACAGCTTGACGGACGAAACTATTCATTCTGTCCTACCTGATGACACTGATACAACTTATATTTCCAGAATGCGAAATGGTCAGTCCGTAAAAATCGGGAAAAGCAAACTCCTTCCTTTATTGCAAAAAGAATTAACCGAACTGGAGAGTAAAACGGATATTACATTAATGTTATGTACAGGTGATTTCCCAACATTGCGCACGACACAACCTATTATCTATCCGGATCAAGTGCTAAATGAAATGGTTAGCGCTATATCATCATCATGCTCGCTTGGTCTGATCATTCCATTGGAAGAGCAAAGAGAGAAATTACTGGCGAAGTGGAATCAGCAAGGACTGAAATTGTTTACAGAAGTGGCATCACCCTATGAAAAAAGTGATATCGCAGGAGCTGCACTTGCACTGCAAGAGCAAGGGGCAAGTTTGATTGTACTTGATTGCATGGGCTATGGTGAAGAACATAAATTGGAGGCTGTAAAGAGCAGTGGGCTACCGGTGATCTTGCCGCGTACATTGGTTGCCCAAGTCCTTTCAGAGTTTGTGTCTGAATAGACCCGGTTTTCCGGGTCTTTTTTACATGGGGGGTAGTAACATGCCAATTATCGCTTTATTTTTGCTCAGTATACTGTGGGGCTCAACATTTTATTTTACCAAGCTATTGCTGCCAGACTTCCATCCCGTGTCTATTGTGTTTTACCGCTGCTTATTCGGTGCGATGACGTTATTACCTTTCTATCTAACGAAAAAAGGAAAAGGAAAGTTTACATGGGATAAGGTCCCTTTCCTATTGGGCATACCTTTACTAAGTGCAGGAATTCCGTGGATACTTATGAGCATCAGTCTACAGAACTTAGACACGACAATCAGTGCTGTATTAAATGCCACTGGCCCAATCTTTGGTGTGCTAATCACTATATTTTTACTAAGAGAACGAGTGAAAAAGCCAGCTGTTATTAGTGTCATAGTTGGATTTACAGGGATTTTTATCGCTTTTGCAATTGGTTCAGCGGAGACGAAGAGCTTCCAAATAGGGAGTGCGATTGTACTACTCTTAGCGGTAAGTTTTTATGCATTATCGTCTGTTTTAACAGGGAAGTTTTTAACGATGTACTCAGTCGTGACGATTTCTCTTTGTTCCATGACAGCGGGTATTCTCTTTTCAGGTCCTATTATGTTGGCGGTGGATGCTAACAGTCTACAAGGATTTACAGACAGCCAAAACGTCTATTGGTTTCTGTTACTAGGCGGGGTCAACTCTGGTGTAGGGAATTTATTGTTTTATTATATAGTAAAATCAGGTGGAGCAATTTTTGCACTATCGATTACGTATTTAATGCCTATTACGACGATCTTATTAGGCTATTTCCTATTGCATGAGCCAGTAGGAGCGGGAACGTTTATTGCGTTAGTATTTGTGTTATATAGTGTATATTTATCAAAAAGAAAGGGTGTAGCAGATTGAAAAGCTTTCAAGAAACAGTTTCTACGTTAATGGTAAATAACTTTGAAGTGACAAAAGACATTAATGCTTTGGTGCTGATGGATATGAGTACTGAGGAGTTGGGTAAGAAGTTTTCAGATGCGTTGCAAAAAGATGGCTGGAAAGTACGCACGTATCTTATGGAAGATCGTACTAGGTCTGGAGAGGAACCACCGCAAGAAGCTGCAGATGAAATGTTGAAGTATGATTTAGTGTTCTGTTTAACGAAACATTCATTGACTCATACAGTCGCTAGAAAGAATGCTAATACTCATGGAATCAGCGTGATCACGATGCCAGGTATTACAGAAGATATGTTCTTAAATGGTGCAATGTCTGCAGATTACAGTCGTGTAGAAAAAGAAACGCTTAGTATGACAGACAAATTAACAGATGCCCATATGGTCATTATTGAAACGGGAGCTGCACATGAGCTAGTCATTCCAGTAAACGGTCGTAATGGAGTGCCAAGTACAGGGGTATTCCGTGGAAAAGCCGCGTCTGGCAATCTCCCGTCTGGTGAAGCATATATTGCACCGCTTGAAGGTGAGGCAGTAGGAACAATCGAAATAAATGGATCGATTTCAGGTATTGGGCTAGTGGCGAAGCCTATTGTGTTAACGATAGAAAAAGGCCGCTTAATCGACGCTAGTGGACAGAGTGGAAGGGAATTACTGGAATTGTTAGGCGATGGAGACGGACGATACTTATGCGAACTAGGTATTGGGACAAACCATGCAGCTCGTTTAACCGGCAATATTCTTGAAGATGAAAAAGCCTATGAAACGATTCACGTCGCATTTGGTTCCAATCATACATTTGGCGGAAAGATTAAAACGAATGTGCATATAGATTGCGTAACGAAAAATCCAACAGTCAATTGGAAATAAAGTTCAGTAAATACTATATATGGTCAAAAGATCATACAAAAAAAGAAGTTACAGCTCAAAACACGAGCTGTAACTTCTTTTTTGTGTGCAATTTTCAACTTTATAAAAATAAAAATAAAAATAAAAAATCAGTATCCTTTTTGAATAATTCTTCTATATGACTAATGAAAGGGCAAATCATCAAGCATCTAAACAGGAGGCGCAAAGCAATGAAACGAAAAACCCAAGATATTAAAATACCATTTTCACCACAGTTTGCAGCTATAGTGGGGACGAATGAAGCACTGTTTCTCCAGCAACTGCATTACCGATTGCAAATATCTAAAAACTATAACGAAGGCCATAGATGGGTGTATAACACGTATGAAGAGTGGACGTGTGAGTTCCCGTGTTGGAAGATGCATGTGGTAAAGAGGCTAGTGAAAAAATTGGAAACAGACCAACTGATCATTACTTCTGCATACAATAAAATGCCTATGGATCGAACGAAATGGTATCGCATTGATTACGAAAAGCTGTCACAGACGTGCGGCGAATTTGTACCCTTCGAGCAGACAGAAACGGTCGATCGAGTCGAACAAAAACCTCTGTCTGAGGAGAACATTTCACTCCCAGCAATAACCAAAGAACTTAAACAGACTACAAAGAAAAAAATATATAGTGAGAAAGATCTCGCCACTATTTCTTCTGTCATTGAGTATTTAAACGAAAAAGCGTTCAAGCGATTCAAGCATAATACGAATACGACGATGGACCTTCTCCATGAGCGTATCGAAGAAGGCTACACACTGGACGATTTCAAACTAGTGATCGATACCAAGGCGGCGCAATGGCTACATCATCCGCAATTTCGCAATTACTTGCAACCGTCCACATTATTCAAAGCAGAGAAATTTGAGAATTACTTGAATGAAGCTCCATCTGAAATGGCTCGATCGATCGGATTGGAAGCCTATGCGTCACCCATATTAGATTTTGAAAAAGGAGAGAATGCATATGAGTTACGAATTTGCTGAAAAAAGCTTACTAGGTGCGATGTTTGAAGAAAATTATTTAATTCTCGATAGCCACATGCAAGCAAGATTTTTCCAGGGGCATGTCCATCAAACGATCTACACGGTCATGCGGGAATTGGCGCAAGAAGGGAAACCGGTAGACTATATTACCGTTCTGACAAGGAGAGAGCCGAGCGAACTAGGAGGAATCAATTACGTATATGGGCTCAAACGATTTGCGAATGTCGTACGTTTTGATGAATACGAAGAGATGATCATCGACCAATGGAAAAAGCAAGAAACGGCACGGATATTACAGCAAGCGATTGAGCATGATTGGAGCACGGATGACATAGTGCATGCCCTAGAAGAACTGGATGAACTGAATAGCGGTAGAGAGGTGACTATATTATCGGACTATCTAATCACTCAATTTGAAAGACCGTTCTTGCCCGATCAAACAGAGCCTGGCATATCGACAGGACTAATTGATTTGGATAAAATCCTGAACGGCTTCCAAGACTGTGAGTACATCGTCGTCGCGGGTCGGCCATCTATGGGAAAGACGGACGTGCTCAATCACTTCGCACTGCAAGCCAGCAAAGATGGACATATGCCGATCGTCTTCTCGCTTGAAATGAATCGTAACACAATGATTGATCGAATGATCGCTTCGACAGGTGAATACAATCGATTACGAATGCGCGACCCGTATGAATATTTCACCGAACCACAAAAAGATCGATGGACACCAACGCTGAATCACTTGAACGGGGCGGGGATTCACATCAACGACAAAAGCAGTATGACAGTCAGAGAAATCAAAGCAAAAGCTCGGTATATCATCAAAACCAACCCGACGAAACGACCGATCCTATTCATCGATTACTTACAAATCATCCGTCCTGAAGGCAATGTAAACAATCAAACGGTAGCAATCGGACAAATCAGCAATGAATTAAAAGCGATGGCAAAAGAGTTCGACTGTCCCGTCGTCGTCTTATCGCAGCTATCAAGAGCGTCTGAAATGCGGCACGACAAACATCCCGTCATGAGTGACTTGCGCGATTCAGGAAATATTGAACAAGACGCCGACGTTATCGCGCTTCTCCATCGTGAAGATTATTACGAAAAAGACAAAGCGCCAACGAATCTACTGGAAATCGATATTGCCAAACACCGCAATGGACCGACCGGCACGATCACGGCCATATACAGCAAAGAAACTGGCAAGCTATATGATTACGATAAAGAGTACTACAAAAGGGGAGAAAACAGATGATCACCGTTCAAGACATGTTCGACTACGCACTAGAAATGGACTTATCACACTTAGCCCACAGCATCTACTGGGCGTTACTGAAAGACCAAGTGACATTCCAGGATGACAGTAAAAAACTACAAGCAATCGAATTCGACGAAGTGGAAATTAAGCGAATGATGGAGAAAAACGACTTGAATATCGGCAAAGTGAAATTATTTGTTATGGACGGCCCCGATGATTGGTACGCTTTTTATCTGGCAGAGCATTCATTGGATGTCTACCAACTACATGAACAATTATTTCGCGAACAACAATGCAACATTACACGAGCGGACCGATTGATGATCAACCGCATGACCTTTATGGAAACGGGTGCCGAAGAATGCCTGTATGAGCATAAGAAAGAGATCATTAATTACCCCGCATATGTGGGCCATGCAAAAGCAGGAGAGCGTGTGCTGTATCGGGTGGCGGTGGGGGCATGACTGAAGGGGAACAAGGTGTTTTAACACTTACTAAATAAAACTAATAGCATCATATGAGATTACAAATAAGAAGTTACATCTCAAAAACAAGAGCTGTAACTTCTTTTGCATGTAGTTTTCTCGTTCAATACAAATTTAAATTCCATATAAAGAGACAATTCACAAGATTACTATTAGTATTGTATCTGTAGGGTGGCTTTGTAATTCATCAAAGCGACATACATAGAAATGATAGGATCGTTAGAGGTGTAGAAATGGGATTATTTTTCACAGTTATTTTACCGATTATTTCAGTATTCATAGTAGGATTCATATTACAAAGAGTCAAAGGCTTACACATTAAATCAATTTCTTCACTTTCGATTTACATACTATCGCCTGCTCTTGTCTTTTCGTCATTATATAAGGCTGATTTTAATTCGAGTTATATGACGATCCTGATTTATATGTTTGCACTTTTTTATGCGATGGTTTTACTGAACAAGGTGATTGCGAAAATCTTTAAATGGGATAAAAAAGTAGAAAGTGCCTCTATACTGGCCACGGGTTTTATGAATTCGGGGAACTATGGTTTGCCAGTCGTGTTATTCAGTTTAGGGGAAAAAGCGCTACCTTATGCAATATTCATCATGGTGATTCAATCACTGCAAAATAATTTCTTCGGAGTATATTACGCGTCACGCAGTACGAGTGGCATAGGTCGATCCATAAAAATGGTCTTTAAAATGCCGACAACGTATGCTGCGATTTTCGCTTTCATTTTCCAGTACTTCAAGATATCCGTACCGGAATCGATCATGTCTACGACGTCCATGGTCGGAGATGCCGCGATTCCTGTGATGATGATCATGCTAGGGATGCAACTAGGATCTGTTATTAGCAAGAAGCCAAATTGGCAAGTGGTCATTTCAGGCGTAGTATTGAAAATGGTCATAGCGCCTATACTTGCTTTTGTTTTCGTACTGTTCGTAGGTATGGATCCTCTAGTAGGGACAGTCCTCATTATCATTTCAGCAATGCCTACAGCGGCCACGACGACTATGTATGCAATTGAATTTGATACCGAGCCAGAACTGGTTTCGATGATTACGTTGATTTCTACGCTGCTTAGTATTATTACGTTAAGTATTTTGTTGAATGTCATTATTTGAACGTACTAGCTGTATACAGATTTAGAAAATCCAAAGATAAAAAGAAGTTGGAGCATGAAATGGCTTCAGCTTCTTTTTCGTTTCGATCATTTAAGTGAATGTGTGAAAATATTTTTATAAAAGGGGGCATTCAACGTTTTATGCCTAGTTATGATTTCGGCAAACTAACTGTAAAGGTCGTCCCTTTTCCAACCTCAGTATTTAATAATAAGTTTCCATTATGGTCTCTAATGATTTTTTCACAGATTAACAATCCTAACCCTGTTCCATCTACTTTTGATGACATGAATGGATCCCCTATTTGACTTAGGATTTCATCAGGGATACCTGGACCATTATCGGAAACATCAATAGTAATGTGATCATGATCGTCTTTCACATGAAGCATGATGGTTCCGGTTTCCATAGCCTCCATCGCATTTTTGATTAAATTAATAAATACTTGTTTTGTTTTTAATTCATCTCCAAAAATAGTCATCTTAGTATTATCCGATTTCACATGCATATCAATGGCTTTCATATCCATATCCGATTCCATCTGAACCTTCACCACTTCGATTAATTCCGTAATATTGATCACCTTTTGATTGACTACATGTGTTTCAGCTAAGGATAAGAATTTAGATGCGGTTTGTTCTATTTCTTGTAAACCTTTATTGATACCGTCAAGTTGAGTTTGACTTGCTTCACTACGATCACCAGCAGTTAGATCCAACAATTGTAAACGACCTTGAACGACAGTAAGAGAGTTGCGAAGTTCGTGGGCTATGATAGAAGCTAATTTTCCGGTGATGTCTAATTTATCTCGACGCGTATCATGGTTTCGTAGTTCATTTTCAAACTGCAGTTGTTTTGCTATCCCTGTATAATGAACAGGCCCTTTTTTATATAAATGCGAAGGTGAGAAATCTGTATCCGTCATATGGTATTCATGGGTTTGCAAAAGTTCAATTAAGAGTGAAGCAGATAAAGATAAACCATCATATGCACACACAATGATGTAATTCTTTGCGATGTTCGCTACTCTAGAGAAAAAATCGTCAAAGTTATATTCGTGTAATGCTATAGAAGGAATTAACGTTTTTTTATTCTGAAGCCGCCATGTCGCCAATCCCCACACGCGAAGTACGCTTCCTTCTATCACATGAGAATCAAAAAAAATATTTAAATTCTTTAAAACAGCCTCGGCATTGAAACTTTCGTGCGTTTCATATGCTATTTCGGTATCAACAAAATAAATATTATCCATTTGCTCTTCCGAATAACCGGAATTTCTAAGGTTTTCTTTAACGGAAGCAAAATTTGTTGGTTGATCTACATACAGAATGATGTGATTTTTAGCCAATCCTTCCGCTACATATGAAGTAGCATGTTCTATATACTTGTTGTTGTCTGTGTATGTGTACACCACATGTCCTACTAGTAATGATTCTATGCCTTCAGTAAGTTTCGTTTTGCTATCTATATCGATTGCATGTGTCATTTTAAAACCCCCTCAATACAATGAATAATGAGTTATATTATACCATCTTTTAGTATATTCATTGTATTTTACACTAGTGCTTGGTAAAGTGATGGTGTTTGGAACCCATTGATTTGCTCTATAGCTGGAAGTGCTCTAATCAACTAAGTGAGTGCAAAAAAAATTATACTATTAATGCACGTAATGTTTTAAGTGCTTTACTATGGGGTATGGTAAGCAAAAAACTTTAATTTAAGAAAGTAGGTGCCTTATGTTAAAATTATCAAACGCAGCGTTGCTCGAAGCCTATGAGCGCACAGAGGAAATATGTGTAGAGCCAGCATTTATTGAACTGCTTGAAGAAGAAATGAAACGCCGTGGTATGTAGATGCCGTGGCGTTTTTTTGTTCAATGAAATATCCAGTTTGTTGAATCAGAATGAATCCTAACTGCATTCGGACATGTTCCAACCAACTATATTTTAGCTTCTGAACTGATCCGACAATCGCAAGCGTTTCCCATGTAAACGAATTGAAGCGAATGTAACATATAGTATGTTAACCCAACGCACTTCTATTGGTTATTGACTCTTTTCCATAACCGCAAAATAATTTTGTTCGTTATCGGCAAAGTTAAATACCCTTCCCGAAGGCATAGTTACCATTTCCCCGACTGTGATATGTTCATTAGACAAGGTGCTATGTAACTTTTCGAGATCATCTGAGAAAAACATTAAAGAAGGAGTGCCAAGATTCATTTCTGGCTGCATTTCAGCAATCATTTTCTTGTTGTGAAGGATCATACTGGTTTCAGCTTCTTTTGTTGGAGCTATTTCAATCCATCTCATTCCTTGACCGTTATCTTCATCTGAAATTACAATAAATCCAACTTTTTTTGTCCAAAAATCCACTGCCTCATCTTGATTGTGTACATATAACATAATTTGACCGATTTTATTAATCATTATTCTCTCTCCTTTTACTCTTGTATTTAGTGGATACAACTGGACATGTATAAAATCTAAGTGCCTATTTGTTGAATATCAATTAGCCACTACATATTTCAATACGTAGTATATCCACTTTTGTAGCATATAACTGAAAATAGGTTTTTCGAGGAGAATTTCAACGTTACACGTATTTTGATTCAATTAATTCCGCACCCGCATATTCTCCTTCATTATTCACTGTGTAATAGCACAATCTTTAAAAATACAACGTTAAAAGGGGAGTGTATATTCATGTTTTCTCGATACCTTTTACATACGTTTAACATAAAGGATATTTAATGAATATCCAAACCTTTTAAAATTTCTTTTGTAACTTTAATGAAATGTTCTGTTGCCGCTTTCTTTACGCTGTTTTTTGATATGACCAAATTTAATTTTGAGTGAATAATGGGATCGGATAACTCTAAAAGTGGAGGCGGATTGAATCCCTCTAATTTCGAGAAGGCTTCCGGGCAAAAAGCTATGCCCATGCCTCTTTTTACCATACTAAGCATAGGTAGTGTTTCGGTTCCCCAATAAATGACGTTAGGACTAAATCCACGAAGATGACATTCTTCCAAGATATCGTCTGAGATTCCATGACCAAAAGTTGTATGTTGCAAAAAGAACTTTTCATCTTTTAATTCTTCCAATGTAACCGATTTGTTTTTGGCCAAAGGATGAGATGGAGGGAGGGCGACTAACAATCGCTCCGATAGTAAAGCTGTTGCATGTAGATCTTCTTTATTGAACACATTACGTAATATCCCTATATCCATTTTATGGTGACGTAATTGGTCTAAAATATAAGCGGCATTCCCTTCTTTGACATGAACGGTTATAGGAATGTCATGTTCATTAAAATAATGGACTACCTCAGGAATAATAGTGAGATTAGCAATGGTTGAACAACCTATTGTGACATGGCCTCGTTGGCCTTGGTGGTGTTCGTTAATTTCTTGAGTAATTACTTCTGTAGAGGCTAATAACTCTTTCCCGCGTTCATACAACAACTCTCCAGTAGTATTAAGATGCATTCTTTTGCCAACTCTATTGAATAAATCAACGCCGAGTTCTTCCTCGAAGCTTTTAATGGATGCACTTAACGGGGGCTGAGTGATATTGAGTGCTATGGCAGCCTTTGAAATAGTTCCATACTCAACGACTGCTATAAAATATTTTAGTTTTTGAATATTCATAGTCAATAATCTCCTCTATTTATATATAGGGAAAAGGTATATAGAATACACTTTATATATATTTTACATTTATAAGATATAGATATAGTATAACACTATGTTTAAATCTTCTGAAAGCTTGATGAGGAATTCATGGCGGAAAAGGTAGAAAATTAAACTAAAAATGAAAATAAGGGGGAAATATATGATGAAAAATAGTAAAAGGTTCACCGTGCTATTCCTTACATTGGCACTTGTTATTCTTACTGCTTGTACTAAAGAGGCGGGAAATGAAAGCGCTTCAAAGGATGGTTCGGATTTCCCGAAACGTCCAATTAGTTTGGTAATACCATATGGTCCGGGAGGTAGTGCGGATGTACAAGCACGCTTGATCGGTCAATCCCTTCAAAAACAACTTGGTGAAACGGTCAATGTCGTATCTAAGCCGGGGGCAGCTGGTGCGACAGGTATGAACTCACTGAAAGGTTCTAAACCAGATGGCTATACTATTATTTTGACAGCAGTAGGACCATCAACACTGACACCAAATGCAAATGAAGTTGGATATAACGTATCGGAAGATTTTTATCCGATAGCACAGATTTCGGAAGCTCCATATGGCATAGCTGTTAATGCAAATTCCGGTATTGAATCATTGGAAGATTTATTGAAATTTGCAAAAGAGAACCCTGGTAAAGCAACTTATGGAACAACAGGAGCTGGACTTCACCAACATGTTGTTACGTCAGATTTCTTGAACCAACTCCCGGATGTGGAAATGGAGCATGTCCCGTTCGATGGAGGAGCAGAAGCAGTTAGTGCGCTACTTGGTAATCATATCACCGCGGCTGTTAATACTATTTCTGAGATTATTCCACACGCGGAAAGTAATGCACTCAAAATTCTAGCAGTGACTACAGATGAGAGATTGGAAAGCTTGCCTGACGTTCCTACATTCAAAGAATTAGGATATGAATTGGTCGGCCAAGGAGCATGGTTTGGCTTTATGGCACCTAAAGATACACCTAAAGAAATTGTAGATACGTTGGATGAGGCTATCAAAATGGCATTGGAAGATGACAAAGTTAAAGAGCAATTCGAAAATGCAGGACTTCCAATTAAATACCTAAACTCTGATGAGTTTAAAGAAAAAGTACTAGTGGAAAACGAAAAAAATGCAAAAGTAATTCAGTCGTTAAATTAAAATAACACGACATAGGTGGTATGGAATCTATGAAAAAAGAAGTTAGTGATATTTCTACAGGTATTGTTCTATTGTTGTTTTCTGTGATCGGTTATTTTTATTCAGCGAAGTTAGCAGTAGATTCTACGACTAAGTATGGACCCGATTTCTTTCCGAGATTAATATTTCTTCTATTGATGATTACAGCTGTGCTCTTACTTTTGACCGCAATTCTGAGGTTCAAACGCAGTACAGAAATAATAACGATTAGCGGAAAGATGATTTTTGGTGTTGCTTTCTTCATTCTGTTGTTAATTGGTTATATTGCGTTGTTCTTTCTTGCGGGGTTCATTATATCTACCATCATCTTCCTTTTTATTGGGCAATGGTTATTTGGAATTCGGAAGATTCCCGTTTTGATCGGAACATCTATACTATTACCTTTTGTTTTATATTTTGTGTTTACTTTCCTTTTCAAAATTCCATTACCTTAAACTTTAAAAAGGAGGGGATTATGTGTCCCCAGAAATTCTTGCAGGATTACTATTCGCTTTGGCACCAGCCGCGCTCCTTGCTAACTTAGCAGGAGTCGCACTGGGGATTGTATTTGGAGCATTGCCTGGACTTACAGCGACAATGGGTCTTGCGTTATTAATACCGCTCACCTTTGGCATACCACCTGTAGTCGCATTTAGTGCTTTATTAGGGGTATATGTTGGTGCTGTTTACGCTGGATCAATTACTGCAATCCTAGTAGGGACGCCTGGAACGGCGGCAGCAGCGGCAGCGTTGTTGGAAGGACCAGCCATGACTAAAAATGGCGAAGCAAAAAAAGCTTTGACTATGACAACAGTAGCATCTGTTATCGGTGGAATATTCAGTTGCGTGGTGCTAATCCTAGTTTCACCGCAATTAGCAAAATTCGCCCTGACATTCGGACCGCCTGAATACTTTGCTTTAGCTCTATTTGGATTATCGATAGTGGCAGGTGTTTCAGGTAAATCATTATTAAAAGGTGTGATTGCAGGTTTAATAGGCTTATTCATTGCATCTATCGGGTTAGATCCGGTAAAAGGAACAGAAAGATTTACGTTTGGCAGTGTGGATTTATTAAATGGGATTAATGTTGTACCTGCGTTGGTTGGATTATTCGCGATTTCAGAAGTTCTAACAAGGGTGGAAGGAAAGGGCGAACAGCTCAGGAGTAAAATTGGATCTACTTCTATCGGCTTGAAAATATCAGATTTAAAACGAAACTGGTTTAACTTACTTCGTTCTTCAGTGATTGGAACTTTTATAGGGATTATTCCAGCAACAGGTTCAGGTGTGGCTTCTTTCGTTGCGTACAATGAAGCGAAGCGTGCTTCGAAAGACAAAACAAAGTTTGGAAAAGGAAACGTAGATGGATTGGCTGCCACTGAATCTGCCAATAGTGCAGTAACAGGTGGAGCATTAGTACCTCTACTGACATTAGGTATTCCCGGTGATGTTATCACAGCTGTAATGCTTGGTGCATTGATGATTCAAGGGCTAACGCCAGGACCGATGCTATTTACAACAAATGCAGATGTGATTTATGGGATATTCATGGCTTTAATTGTAGCCAATATCTTCATGCTAGTATTAGGGCTTGGTGCCACTAAGATCTTCCCTAAGTTACTACGCATACCTGAAGGGATTTTAATGCCGGTGATTGTGGTTCTTTGTGTATTAGGTTCATATGCTATCGCAAATTCAATGTTTGATGTAATGATTATGCTGATTTTTGGTTTGTTGGGATATGTGATGCTAAAAGTCGAATTACCATTAGCACCTCTACTGTTAGCAATGATTCTAGCGCCTATTGCAGAAACGAATTTCAGAAGGTCTATGTTATTGTCCCAAGAAAGCTTGAGTATTTTCTTCACTAGACCAGTAAGTGCGGTCATTTTAATCATTACAATCCTCGTCTTTGGAAAAATTATATTTAATGAATTCAAAAAATATACGTTAGCAAGGAAACTAGAAAAGGAAAGTGATTGAATGATGAGCACTCAAGTAATGACAAAGCTTACCGAATATCTGGAAGAAAATGAACAAGAGGCTTTGGATTTTCTAAAGTCGATTGTGAACACCGATAGTTTTTCTTACGATAAAGTAGGAGTCAATAATGTAGCTTCGAAGATTATGGGATTGCTAGATAGCAAAGGAATTCCTTATGCAGTAAGAGAAAATGAGGAATTCGGAAACCATATAATCGCTACGATTAAAGGTTCGAAAGATGGAAAAATCTTATTGATGGGTCATATGGATACCGTTCATCCGGATGGAACGACAAAAGAAAGACCTTTCTCCGTAGAGGGGAATCTTCTACGCGGGCCTGGAGTGTCAGACATGAAAGCTGGCCTAGTTACGATGATTTATGCAGCAACAGCGCTTAAGGAGTTTGCTGCTAAGGATTTATGCGATATTGAAATCTTATTTACACCGGAAGAGGAAATCGGTTCTCCGATCTCAAGAGCAGTTATTGAAGAGAGAGCTAAAGATGCATTAGCTGTCTTCAACCTTGAAGCAGGACGCCCCGATGGTTCAGTTGTAACCGCGCGAAAAGGTTCTGCGCATCTAAAGATTGAGATAGAAGGAAAAGCTTCCCACTCTGGCGCATTCATTGAAAACGGGATTAGCGCGAATGATGAACTGGCGTTGAAAATGATTAAAATCAAAGAACTAATGAAGAATGATAAAGATGTAACCGTTAATATTGGCATCATTAAGGGTGGTGTCAGCAATAATATGGTATCGCCACATGCTACAGCTACGATCCATTCAGGATTTTGGAAAACGGAAGATTTCGATGAACTGTATAAAGGAATTGAAGAAATTGTAAATACATCCTATATTCCAGGGACGAAAAGTACCTTATCAGGTGGAGTGAGTATTTTACCGATGGAATATAACGATGGCATAGCGCATCTTTATGAAATTGTGAAAAAAAGTGCGCAAGAAATGTCACTGAATATAACTGAGCAGAAAACTAAAGGAGCTGCGGATGCAGGGTTTGCTTCATCAATTGGAATCCCTACTATATGTGCAATGGGTCCTGTGGGCGGCAACTGGCACGCGGTCGATGAGTATATGGAATTGAATACATTCCTTCCTAGAATGGAACTGTTGATGCGATCCGTGTTATCGTTTTCTAAAAGTATTGATTGATAAATCAGTGGGTAGAGATGAATAGGGTAGCGAGAATACCCTTTAATAGGTGCACTACTGTGTCTTTTCATTATTTAACCGCAACAACTAATTAACTTCTATAGAATAGTAAAGGGTAAAGAACACTTCTTGTCTTGATGCGAGAAATTCATCTAATGGTCCTCATCTAACAATAGGTGGGGACTATTTTATGTTTATAACAGTTCATCCGCATGGATCATACTAATTACATGAAGAAATAGAAAGGGTGGAGTAATGAAGCAAAGGTGGATTGATTATGTTGCCTTGGTTTTCGGCTCTTTGATTTTTGCGATTGGAATTAACTACTTTGCTATTCCTAACATGCTATCTGAAGGCGGTGTAATCGGGCTTTCCATTATCGCACATTATGTATTCAATTGGTCAACGGCAGTAGCAAGTCTTGTTTTGAATTTAGTCTTAATTTTAGTAGGGTATAAGTTTTTGGATAAAAAGGCGTTTATCTATACACTAATCACGACAGTTTTCATGTCGATATTTTTGCAACTGACCGTCAATTGGGGAGTACCATTCAGCCATGATACGTTCCTAGCTGCGCTGTTTGCGGGGGTGTTCGTTGGCGGAGGGCTTGGAATTATTTTCAGAGTCGGTGGAACCTCTGGAGGAACAACGATTTTAGCCAGACTGATGTCTCAATTACTTGGCTGGAGTGTAGGTAAATCCATACTCGTCATTGATATCGCAGTCATCTTACTCTCGGTTTACGTTATAGGAAAAGAAAAGGCTATGTATACATTAGTAGCTGTCTATGTTGGCGCCATTGTGATTGATAAAATCGTTGATGGAGCAGATGATCGAAAAGCTGTAATGATTATCTCTGATCACCAGGAAGTCATTCGACAGGAGCTACTAACTACGATGGGAAGAGGTGTCACCATCCTAGAGGGGCGTGGCGGCTACACATTGGAAAAGAAAGATATTCTATATTTGATCATCAATCAATCAGAACTCGTTCACCTCAGACGTATTTTACAGCATATAGATGAAGAAGCGTATGTCACAATCAACAACGTGCAGGAAATATTCAAAAGAGGATTTAAGCAAGAAATAGCTAAAAAACATTATTCACGCAGTAGGTAAGTATGGATAGTGTAATTGTGTGGGGACCTGGTACCTGTTCCAATGTAAGGCGTTTGGTAAGCAAACAAAGTTAATAAACAAGAAAGTAGGTGCCTTATGTTGAATTTATCAAACGCAGCGTTGCTCGAGGCCTATGAGCGTACAAAGGAAATACGTGTAGAGCCAGCATTTATTAAACTACTTGAAGAAGAAATGAAACGTCGTGGTATGTAGATGCCGTGGCGTTTTTTTGTTCAATAATTTGTCTGGTTTGTTGAGTGAAGATGAATGGTGTTTGCACTCGGACGCTTCAATCTACGCTATTTTTTCTGAACTCATCCTATAATCGCAAGCGGTTACCAAGTACACGAATAGTAGCGAATGTAACGTATAGTATGTTCATGCAAGATGCTCCTATAACCATTATCTTCATCAAATCACCATAACCCCGATTTTCTTTGTCCAAAAATCCACTGCCTTATCTTGATTGTGTCCATATAACATCTTAATTAGTAAAAGTGTATTCTGGAATAGAGATGTTAAAATAGTTTTGCATCGCTAGAGACAGAAAATTCTGGTGGTATGATGACGTTGAAAAGAAAGTACAGTAAAGTGATGGAAAGTGTGGATCATAAGAGGAAAGAATAAAAGAGAGGGGATTATATGCTGATTCTTTGGTACGCTTCATTTATTGTCTCGATGGTCACCATGGTATACGGAATTTCGCGACGTTCCTGGTTCTTCATGCTAATCAGTGCGATTACGTTCTTACCTATCTCGTATTATTTCTTAGGAATCAATAACCTCTTGAAATTTACAGGATTTACACCGGTTATTCTGTTGGATGTAGGTGTATTCTTTGTCTATTCAGAGAAAAAATCTAATGTGGTCTGATGAAGTGAACGGTAAGGAAAGAGTGATTGGATGTTAAAATCTGTGAAGTTCTCTTTGGTATTGCTTCTTTTAATCTTACTGTCTGGAAGCAGCGAATTATCGAAATACGATGATAAGGAACCGGTTATTAGAGGAATTGGCTGAGCGGAATAAAGAGGAGATGGACGTACTACTTACCGCACCTGTTCGGTAGGCAGGCCAACTATTATAGAATAGAGGAGAAAACACAGTCACTATCTACTCAACGAAAAGATGCTTACAAAAAACTAGTAGGGAGCGAATATATTGAAGATTTATGACCAGATCAAGCAAGTGCTTGAAGGAAGAGAAGGAGATATCATTACTGCAGGTGATTTGAAACATCAACTTCAATTATTGCATGGCACAAAACCGGGAAGCGTGATTCCATCAGACTTTTGCTATAACCGCTTTAATGCTGGTATTACATTTACTAAACATCTATTCGAGTATCTTACAAAGAGCACATATAAGTATCTTGGGGAAAATGTTACATACACAGGGCTAATTTATCACAAGTCGAAAAGTACACAAGAAGAAGTAGTGATTGGGGAATGGCGTGATGGAGTGAAAACCATCTATCCATCAGAAATGCAGGACAACGATACTATTAGTGCCGATCAGATTAAACATCTGTACGAAGAATATATTCGAGTGCTGCGTTTTGAGTTACATGTTTTGTCATGCCAACCAACAGAGTTACGCCATCTGATTGGAAGGATTGGAGAATTGTATTGTGCCATGATGACAAACGGACATCTCGCCCGCGAGACGAACCAGCATGGTTTCGACGTGGTGAGCCAAGGACGTATGATTAGCGTTAAAACGACTGCGCAACAGAGTAATGGTTTTATAGTATTTAATAAGAACACATTTGAGAAGTTCGATGACGTGTTCGTTGTCCACTACCGCGATGACGATTTCCACATTCTGTACTATGGATCGAAAACACCTGTTGAAGAAATTGCGCGGACTTATAAAAATACGTATGAAGTAGATTTAGGACAATTGAAAAAATTGAATTCGGGAAAAGATTACAGCTCGTTGGTAAGTACAATTTAAGACCAAGTATAGCGTGCTGATTTAATAGGTAAAAGATTGATCCTTACGCCTACTTGGATTCAATTAATGTCACTATCGCATTTACAACCTCACTTATAGAAGCACTACCAGCAAAATCAGGAGTCAAAAACAGATTTCATCACTAATAACTCTTCAATTGAATCCAACAAAAGCTTTCTATGGTCTTCAAATTCAGAGAACTCAAAGTTAATGGATTGGTGATATTGCCGGCTATTTTGAAAAGCTTTATTTAGTTGCTATGAAATAAATGGTGTGGGAGACCTGCTACCTGTTCCAACATGTTTAATTTGTTTCTAGACAAGGAAAGTTAAAGGCAACAGGAAAAGGGGGTAATCAGATAGTGGAACCTGTACGTGCAAATAAGAATTGGACATGGATCCGTATGGACGGATCCACTCAACAGGAGATTTCCGCGTTCCCGGATCTACCATCTGCTAGCAAGCGCTGGGCAATGTCGTTATCTGAACATCAAAACAGCAATCTAGAAATGGACGCGAGTGAAGAAGGACAGGAATCGATGTGGGGTTCCATCGTCTACTCCCAGAACGTTGAAATCCGCAGCGAAAAAAAGATTCTTCATTATTATCTCATGAAAGATACCCTACTGACATACGGCATGGATACGTCGTTCTTTACGGATTCTGAACAGAAAGTGCTGAAATACATGGACAAAGCAGAGGATGCCATCGAAGGATTCATGGTTCTCATCGGAGAAATCACTAGCGGGTTCCTACAAAAAATTGAATGCTTTGAAGACCAAATGCATGATGTACTGTGGAGCGTCAAAGCAAAGAATGATGAACCGGTCTTCGAACAGATTATGGATAATCGATACGAAATACTTGTTTGGAAAAATCTCGTCATTCCGTTCATGGAAATCCAAGAAGCGACAGTGGAGGCGTTCGGTGAAACCATTTTAGAAGGTCGTTTCTACAAACGGACATGTCGGCGTATCAACCGATGCCGCCAGACGATCCGGGAATACAACGAAGAAATAGGGCATCTTATTGACCTTGAATCCATCATATCCTCCCACCGAGGCAATGAAATCGTCAAGACGTTGACCGTCATCACGATGCTCTTCACACCTGTAGCGGCCTGGGGTGCCTTATGGGGAATGAACTTCGCCGTCATGCCAGAACTCAAGTGGAAATATGGCTATTTGGGAGCGCTGATCGTCATCGTTCTTTCTACGTGGGGTTTATATTACTACCTTAAAAAGAAAAACTGGATCGGCAGCGTATTGAAAAACTCGAAGGATAAGAAGTTTTAGTAGGAAAGGGTATCAGGTAGCTCTTCTAGGTGACCAATCAATAGTCTGCCAATCCAAAGAAATCAACCATTTGGCTAGCTGACTAAACCGCAACTAACGGATTCGCCATATGCTGACCGGCAATATCGGAGGCGGATCCGTGAATCGGTTCGAACATGGAAGGTACGTCTTTTCAGGATTAATATTCGCCCCAGCAGCTAGTCCCATTCTACCACCAAGTGCTGCGCCTAGATCCGTCAAAATATCACCAAATAGATTGGACGTATCAACGACTTCAAATCGTGCGGGATCTTTGATTATCAACAGTGCAGCTGCATCGACAAGATAGCTTGCGTTTTCCGCATGTGGATACTCTTGAATTATTTCTTCGAATACGTGAACCCAGAAGATCATTGAATAGTTCAACGTATTGGCTTTACTAATACTAGTCCATGTCTTTCCGAGATTTGAATCCGTTTCGAACGCATAGTGAATGATCCGTTCCGTCACTTGCCATCATTTTTCCATGCTGGAGATAGTACTCACAACCCCATGGGAAGTAGGTGAATTCGAAGGAAAGCCGACTATCTAGTTCAGCGACTCGTTTCATTACTTTGATGCCTTCGTCAATTACTTCTGGTCCAATTCCATCTCCGGCTATTACAGCTATTTTGAATGTTTCATTTGACAACTCTTTTCTATTTATGGATGTAGTCTGTGGATAGCGCCCCATCTTCAAAAGTGAATGTGTAATCTCCGCAAGAATAATCTCATAAAAAGAAGTTGCCACTCAACATATACCGCAGCTTCTTTTTCGTATGTGGTTTTCACATTATTTAAGAAGTAATTGAATATGCGTGTTTTTTGAATAAACTCTCCACATGCATATTGAGAAGCTTATTAACATGAATGAACAAGAGGCAGAAGAAGATGAATTTTAATGTATTATATGCAATGTTTGAAAAATGTTAACAATCATATAGGATATAGATATAGGTATTAGAGGATTTTCATAACTTGGAAAAATGGATTCACGTGCTAATTATGAATATATTCGAATGACCCTCCCTGACTATCCAAGAAGGATTTTGGTGAAAAAAAGTTAGGGTTTGATGAAAGTTGCATAAGGAATTTGCCTTATGGCGAGGTGCTATAACTTATAGTCAGTCATTGGAAATCAAAGAGGAATCAATTCCAACACCATGTAAATATGTTCGATCTGCAAAAAACGTCTCTTTTTTATTTCAAAAGGGAGACGTTTTATCTATAATCAATCTATTATCCAAACAAGGTTCATCATACACGTGGTAATTTTAATAAGTTATCATCGGGAGTTTCGTTTGGCGCAGAACGAACGTATTTTTGATTTCCCATTTTTGCAGCAATTAATTTAGGATTAGGGGAAATATCAACATATACATGTGAATTCGGATTTTTAATAATAAAATCATGAATGGACTCTTTAGTATAGAAACCATCATCCTTAATACCAGTTAAATAAATAGATTCAATTTCTGTAACTGCATTAGATTGTTCTTTTCCGTTATGCATTCTAATTTTAGTAGCTTTAATCATAGAAACATCTCCTTAGTATTAGATAGCTTAAAATTGTACCATTAATATGGTAATTTTGATAGTTTCCGACAGTTAATTGCAAGAAACATAGTATAGACAATGAGGTTGATTGAATTGGAATAAGGTCTAACAAGAAAGCGAAAAGTGAAGTCTGTGGAATCTAACACAATAGAAATATCTTAAAAAAAGTCTCTTTTTTATTGGCCAATTGTATAATCAAGTTAGCCACCTAAATTCAAATAAAAAAATGCCACTATCTTTTAAGTAAATATATAACGGATTACAAAAAAACTTTTGCAAAGGTAATCCAGAATGAAATAAAGATGAAGTCTTAACTTACAGCAATTGATTTAACTTTCAGTAATTGGACGGGATTGTAGGTATGATACGCTGAGATGTGGTTAAAGTAATCTCGGCTAAGGCTAGACAATTTATGATTTAAATTGAAGGACATTATTGAGAAGTCAAATGAAAAGGTAAAGTGCCGAAAGGCTTTCTATCGACGGTCTATTCGAAAACAAATTTTTAAATTTCTAAAAAAGTATAAGTATGTTAGCAGAAATTCAAAAACGTAGTGCTTGTTTTTTCTATTTAAGCGTATTATAATTAATTTGTAGCATATAATAGATACAAGTGGCATTTTAAAAATGCTATACAACACAATGGACGTTAAGTGTTGTATCCCCTTTACTCAAGGGGCTGAAAAATAATAAGAGTGCTTTACCCATCCTGCTACGGATACACATATAGTAGCATGCGTCTTATTTAAAAATTTAATATTACAAAATGACTCTGGTAGTTACTATCAGAGTCATTTTTTTATAGGAGAAAAAACATATGGCTGACTTGGTTAGTAATAAAGACGATTATGCGAATTTAAGCAGTACTCCTACTGCTGATCAATTAACTCTTAAACTGATACTGGAGTATTATGACTCTTACATAGAACCTTATAACTTTACATACAAAACAAAAAATGAAGAGAACATAATCTTAAAATGCGGTTACACGAACTTCCCACATTTAATAGGATTGCATTATGCTGCAAATGCTAAATATGGAAGAGGTCACAAGAAAGCGAAGCCATTTATGGGGTTTAACGGGTATGAAGGTGTGAAAAATGGAAGTATTACTAAACAGACAATAAAGAATATTTATCCTAAGAAAAAAGAATACTATAAAGATATGACCAAGAAGATTCGTTTTTTTTACAACCTACATAAAGTATTAGAATCTCCTTCAGCAGTCTATTACAATAAAAATAAAAATAAAAATGAAAAGAAAAAGAGCAGTGATATAGATTGTGACATACTCTTATATAAAATTATTAATAACCAATATATACATGTAGGTTTAGACGAGGAAGGAGGTAAGTACGTCCCAAAAACCTTTTTAATAGAATCAAGTCCAATATTTATTGATGGACAAACTGTTATCGAGATAGAAAAATGTGAAAAAATAAGACATAGAAGAACTAAGTAAATACATTTTAAACTTTTTCCATTAAGCCATCTTTAAGTTGTTCAGTTAAAGGGGGCGTCTGTTGTGTAAGATCATAAGCCTAATCCCTCGTTCAAGGTACATGGGATTAGGCTTTTATCTTCCCAAATCCTTAACATTTTATAATTCACATACTTGAGGTTATACCACTGGCAACCCATCGGCAACGAGTAGTAAAATCTGTGAAAATCGCTGGTAAAAACTAAGGCGGTAGTGGTACATTCTCGTGGATGTAATCACTTCTGGTATGAAGTGATAGATTGCTTGGGAAGTAATTGTTCGAGGAATGGGAATTTGTGTTAAAATCAAAATGGTATGCAAATTTCAATTGCAGGACATTTCTAAATCAAGTCTATATTCAAATTGAATAATAACAGTCTTTAAGAAGTGGGGAGTATTCAAAATGATAGAAAAAGTAATTATTAAAAACTTTAAATCGATAGAATCTTTATCTCTAAATGTTGATGAAGATATTAATATTATTGTAGGGGATAACGAGCAAGGAAAATCTACAATACTTGAAGCGATAAACTTAGCACTTACTGCATATTTGAACAAAAGAAGTATACATAATGAAATATCCCCTTTTATTTTTAATAGAAAAACTGTTAACACATATCTTAATTTTCTTCGAGATGAAAAGACAGTTGAACCTCCAAAAATTCTAATAGAAGTATACTTTCAAGAAAATGAAACCGTAGCAAGTTTGAAAGGGACAAATAACTCATTAAAAGAAGATACCTGGGGGATTAGTTTGTCAATAGAGTTGGATGAAGAGTTTACGGAAGAATACAAAGAGTACATTAAAAATCCGAATGATATTAATAATATTCCTATCGAGTATTATACGGTTAAATGGTATTCGTTTGCTTTTTCTCCATTGACGTCGCGAAGTAACCCCGTAAAATGTGTGCTTATAGATGCCACTGAAGGGAAAGCTTGGAATGGAACAGAAAGATATATTTCCAGTATTATTGGAAATACATTGGACTTAAAACAAAGAGTAGCATTGAACGTGAACTACAGAGATTTAAAAGAAAGCTTTTCTAGCATAGATGCTATAAAAGATATCAATACTAGCTTATCCAGTAAGACGGGAGAGATATCAGATAAAGGTTTAAGTATATCCTTAGATGTTTCTCAAAAGAGTGGCTGGGAGAGCCATTTAACAGCTTATTTAGATGATATACCCTTTGATTTAATCGGAAAAGGAGAACAAAATTCCATTAAATTAAAACTATCCTTAGAAACTAACTTAGAAGATGTGCATGTTATTTTAATAGAAGAGCCTGAGACTCATTTATCATATACTAACATGAGCAAATTGGTTAAGCAGATTTCTGAGAAATGCGTGGGAAAGCAATTATTAATTACTACTCACAGCACTTATGTTTTGAATAAACTCGGTTTAGATCATGTTATTTTTCTGAACGAGGGTAATACAATGACTTTAAAAGACCTTGATGAAGATACTTATAATTATTTCAAAAAGCTTCCTGGTTATGATACTCTTCGATTAATTTTAAGCGAAAAGGCTATTTTAGTAGAAGGGCCATCCGATGAATTGATAGTTCAAAAAGCATATTCACAAAAATATGGAAGACTTCCAATAGAAGATGGAGTGGATGTAATTACGATAAGAGGTCTTTCGTTTAAGCGGTATTTGGAGATTGCCGATAAATTATCAAAGAATGTTTCTATCATTACGGATAATGATGGTGATATTGAAAAGAATATAACTAAAAAATATGGTGAAAGATACTTAAACCACCCTAGTATCAGTATTAATTACGGTATTGATGAAAATTATAGAACATTAGAGCCACAGCTCGTTAAAGTAAATGGCGTGGATTTTTTGAACAAAATTTTAGACGTTGATTACTCTACTGAAGAAGCGTTAATAAAATATATGACAAGTCCAAGTAAGAAAAGCGAGTGTGCGATGCAATTATTTGATAGTGATGAAATTCTGAAGATACCGGAGTATATAGAAAATGCAATACAATAACGAAGTAATAATTGCTGCTGCCGGATCTGGAAAAACAAGTGAACTAATTTGTAAGGCAAATAAAATGTTAAATAAAAGAATTTTAATTACCACATTTACTATTGAAAATTCTGAGGAAATAAAAAGGAAGTTTTTTGAGGACTCAGGATGTACTCCTTCCAACGTGAAAATTCAGACTTGGTTTTCATTTCTATTAAGCGATGGTGTAAGGCCATATCAAAATTTTTTATATGATAAGAATAGAATTGAAAACATCGAGTTTGTCACTGGTCGATCTACGAATTATGTAAGAAAGAGTCATACTGAAAGATATTATTTTAGAGCTGGAAAATATATTTACACGGATAAAATGTGCGACTTTATCATGGAAGTTAACAGACTCTCTAATCGAGCGATTATTAAAAGGCTAGAGAGTTTGTATGACGTAATTATGATTGATGAAGTGCAAGATTTAGCTGGGTATGATTTAGATTTTCTATTTGAACTATTTAAGTCGGAAATTAAAATTGTAGTGGTAGGCGATAACCGACAAGCGGTACTTTTCACCAATCATTCAGCCAAAAATAAGAACAAAAAAGGTGAGCATATCTTTAACCTGTTTAAAGAGTGGGAAGATAAAGGGTTTTGTATAATTAGTTATAAAACAGATTGTTATAGAAGCAATCAAGAAATTTGTGATTTAGCAGATTTACTTTATCCAGAGATGCCTAAAACAAAATCTTTAAATCAGGAAGCAACAGGACATGATGGTGTATTTCTTATTACTAGCCAAGAAATTGAAAGTTATATATCAAAATATAAGCCTCAAGTATTACGATATGATAGAAAAACAAAATTTGAAGGTGAAAGTCTTCCAATGAATTTTAGAAAGTCGAAAGGCCTTACGTTTGATCGAGTTTTGATATTATGTAATGGTCCATTAAATAAATTTTTAAAATCAGGCGATTTTCAGACACATTTAAAATCGAGAGCCCCATATTACGTTGCTTTTACAAGAGCGCGACACAGTGTTTGTTTTGTAAGCAATGAAAAGAAAATAAAGAATGAGTATATTAAAAGTTACACACCTGAATAATTGGTATAGAATAGTTAAAGATTTTCAGCTATAATCAAAAAAATAACAAGAGTATAAATGAAAAAGAATGACTATTAAAGTTACTCACTGACTTTGGTAGTCCTTCTTTTTATTGAGTTTCTGCTATTATAAAGTATTTGCTATCTCTTCTTCGAGTACTTTAACCAATTTATAAAAGCTGGTCTTTTTTACTTGGGCTTCCTGCATGGCTTTCACTGCTGTTAGTTCTCCGGATTTCCACCTTTATAAACTTCTTTGAATTCCTCTGTAACAAGAACTGTTGGTCTGCCAAATCGAACACCTTTTTTAAGGCCAAATCGATTCCTTCACGCTGCCGTTTCCGGATGCGTTCTCGTTCCTCTTCAGCCATCCATGAAAGAATCTGCAGGACCAGATCTGCAATAAATGTCCCCATACTATCTTTGTATTGTGTCGTATCGAGCAATGGCATATCTAACACTACAATATCCGCTTCAATATTTTTCGTGAGGTCATTCCATTCCTGTAGGATATCTTCTTTGTTCCGACCAAACCGATCCAGCGAATGTATATACAAAATGTCGCCTTTTCGGATAATCCGTTTGAGCAATTGATAGTTTACACGTTCAAAGTTTTTTCCGCTTTGCTTATCCAAATAGATATCGCGTTCATTAATGTCTAATTTTTTCATAGCTTCCAATTGCCGACCTTCATTTTGATCTTTGCTGCTGACGCGTATGTAACCAAATTTGCGTTGTTCCATAATTCACCTCGAAAAAGATTCTTTTCTTTCATTATACCTAAAAGTTGTTCGTAAAAGTGTGTGTAAATTATTGAACGTTCATAAATATTTTTGATACGTTTATGAACATTCTTAACGCTGCTTTTGAGTCCATTTCAATATGTTCGTAAAAGTGTAGTTTTACGAACATGATAATGACAAAATTATTGAACTAGTAGAAATGAATTGAAATCCAAGGAAATGGGGTCACTTTTTTAAAGTGTCTATCATTTAGGGTTCGGTTCATTTATAGAGTAAGGATACTTTTCACTATTTAAAAATATCCTGGTCTAACACCTAATGACATAAACATAAAATCAAGCGCAAACATTTCGTGTATGTTCTCCACGAATTCTCGAGCGTCTTCGGGAGTTTTAAATGCAAATGAATCAAGACCGTGATTTACTTCTCCGCATACTGCCATATAAAGATGGAGGTAAGTCAGTCCCTCTTTTTATCCCCCGACATTAGTGAAAGGGTGGATTGAAATGAGACACTTGCCGAGTAACATAAGCATTAGATATTACTCTCTAAGTAGCTGAAGCAAGCCTTAGAAATCCAAGGTGTGAAACATAAAAAAGTTACAGTTTAAACAACGGCCGCTACTTTTTTGCGTTTTAACGTATTGGAGTCTTTTTCTCAAAATACCAATGCAACCGATACTCACAAATATTCCTTACCCAGCCAAACAAAATAACCTCATGCTGCTCCTCAATTTTTATCTGCGTTCCGAACACACCACCCTCAAACACAAACAAACTTTTGGAAGATCCACTCCACTTTGTCATCGGCATAGTAGCAATCAACTTCGCAACCTTACCTTCATCATATTCCCGAAGTGACTGGCCTTGCTTATCCGATAAATCCGTATCACGGCGATAAGGTTTCTCCATTAAATACGTATGGAAGAAAGGGGCGACCTCGTTAGGCGTCACAGGTTGATACCAATCAGATGCGCCCCTTGTTAGCATGTACTTGAGTAGAATCATCTTATAGCTTTTATTCACTAAGGTTTTATTGACTTCAATGAGTAGGTCTCTGTATTGAGTGAGTACCTCTTTCTACAAGTCACCCAGCTCACCCGCATAATCTAAAAGAATCGGATACGTCTTAAACTTCTGCTGAATGGCTTTGGCGTCTTCGTTTGCTTTTGGGAATGTTTATTTCCCGATTCTAATGGCTAAAAACTGAGAATGCGATTTATGCATTTGATATCAAACCTAAAATGCTGTCTATGTTCAAAGGAGTTGCAGTGAAAACATTTACTATGTCTAAAGTAATTTAGAAAACATTGCTTTGGGAGATAAAACAGTAAATAAAGTGATGACTGCTTTTGTCACTCATGTTAATTGTGTGGGAAGCGATTCAGACGGAAATTGGGCCTCTCCTGGAAGGATGGCGTTTTTGTTTTTCGTTATTTTCACTAAGTAGTAAAGGCTTATTTCCAGAAGAAATGTTTTGGCGGGATTAATACGGGAAGTTTAAGAAAAGAATGAGTACACAAAAGAGAGGAGCAATACAAATGTTTGATTACACAGTGGAAACAAGCAAGAGCAAGGATGAAGCGGTGAAGGATCTGGAAGCGAATCTGAAGGACGAAAAATTCGGTGTCCTCTGGAATTTCGATTTGACTGCGAAACTGCAGGAAAAAGGCACTGATTTCGATACACCATATACGATTCTTGAAGTCTGCAACCCGCAGGAAGCAAACCGCGTATTGTCCGAAGATCTGCTCGTTGGGTATTTCCTTCCATGCAAAATTGTTATCTTTGAAGAGGAGGGTACAACAAAAATAGGCATGCCGAAACCGAGTGCGCTGATAGAAATGGTTAATAACGATTCGCTGAAGGAAATTGCGGTAGATATTGAAAAAAGATTGATTCGCTGTATTGATAAGACAGTTTAAGCTAAATTTTTTTACCGTACAGTATACCTCGGGCGGTAAATAATAGTTTATGGTAAGGAGGAATTATTTATGGAAATTAAATCAGTATCACCAAAGAAAGTGGCGAATCAGGTGTTTCAGAAAGAACCGGTTTATGTGCTGGATGTACGCGGCAAAGACGAAGCGGCTGACTGGCAGATTGAAGGAGATCAAGTCAAATACGTCAACATCCCTTTCAGGGAGCTGAGTGATCCCAATTCAACGAGTCTGGAGGATTTGCCGAAAGACCAGAATGTGTATACAGTCTGTGCAAGAGGGAACACTTCCCAAAAAGCGGCTTCCTATTTGCAAGAACAGGGCTTTGACAATGTCTACTCGATTGAAGGCGGCATGGCAGCCTGGAGTGAACAGCTGGAAGCAGTCAAAATTGGTGAATTGCCCGGAGGCGCTCTTTATCAATTCGTGCGACTTGGTAAAGGATGCTTATCCTATATGGTCGAATCCGACGGGGAAGCGGCAATTATTGACGCTAGTCGGATGACAGAAACCTACGAAGAGTTTGCGCGGGGAAAAGGTCTGAAGATAACACATGTCATTGATACGCATTTGCATGCGGACCATATTTCAGGCGGTAAAAAACTGGCGGACTCAGCGGATGCTACCTATTACTTGCCGCCAGATGATGCGGATGAAGTTGTTTTTAAATTTGAACCAGTCACTGACGGCATGAAACTTCAAGTCGGTAGCGCAGAGATCGAAGCTGTATACTCTCCGGGGCATACAATAGGCAGCACGACATTTGTGGTCGATGATCAGTACTTGCTCACGGGTGACATTCTGTTTGTAGAATCCATCGGCCGCCCAGATCTTGCCGGTAAAGCGGGCGACTGGGCAGAAGATCTGTACGAAACCCTCTACAGCCGCTACAAAAAAATGGCTGATGATTTGCTTGTGCTTCCGGCTCATTACTCGGATGTCAGTGAGCTCAATGAAGACGCCAGTGTTTCAGCGAAACTGTCTGTTCTTTATCAGAACAATGAAGGCCTGCAGATAAAAGATGAAGAAAAGTTTATCAAGCGGGTAACGGAAGGTCTGAAAGATCAGCCGAATGCATATGAAGAAATCCGACAGACAAATATGGGCAAGATTAATCCACCGCCTGAAGAAGCGAAGGAAATGGAGACGGGCCCGAACAACTGCGCAGTATAGAGGGATTTAAATGATTTAGACAGATAAATCATTTGATGCAAAAGGACTTGCTTGCCCAATGCCGATCGCAAACACACCGTTGTTGGGAGTTGCAGAAATCACTCCAAAACTAAGGAGGCAGTACAATGGTGAACTGGAATGAACGCTTTAATGACGAGAAGTATATCTATGGGACCGAACCGAATGTATTTCTAAAGGATATGCAGGGGAATTTATCTGGGGAGGTCTTGACCATCGCGGAAGGGGAAGGAAGAAACGCCGTCTTCCTGGCCAGACAGGGGCTGCACGTCACGGCATGGGACAATGCCGAATCCGGATTGGATAAGGCGAAAAAGTTGGCAGAAAAACAAGGTGTCCAAGTGAACACGCAACTGGTCGATTTGGCAGAAGCACAGTGGCAGCAGAATCATTGGGATGGCGTTGTGAATATTTTTGGCCACTTCCCAGAAGAAGTCCGACTGAAAACCCTTCATGGAGTCAAAGAAGCCGTAAAACCTGGAGGGTATTTTATAGCGGAAGTCTATTCACAATACCAAATCCCGTATCAAAGCGGAGGCCCCAAAGAGCTGGATTTTCTCTACCGACCGGAAGACTTTCTAGACGCATTCAGTGATTGGCGAATCATTTACTTTTTTATAGGAGAGGTCACACGCCATGAAGGCGACCTCCATAAAGGACTGTCCCATGTCATCCAGTTCGTTGGACAAAAGCCGTAAATATCAAGTGATAATCTACTCAATAAAAAGACGTCCGATTTTAGAGAAATTGGACGTCTTTTTATAAAATTTTACTTCTTCAATTGAGGCAAGTTCTTTAGTATTTATTCAGCCTTCTTTAATTAAAACTCTTCCTCTCAAAATACCCATGCAACCGATACTCACAAATCTCCCGTACCCAACCAAACAAAACATCCTCATGCTGCGCTTCAATTGCTATCTGCGTACCAAACACACCATCCTCAAACACAAACAAACCTTTCGAAGATCCACTCCACTTCGTCATCGGCATGGTAGCAATCAACTTCGCTACTTTATCTTCATCATATTCTCGAAGTGACTGACCTTGTCTATCCGATAAGTCCGTATCACGACGATAAGGTTTCTCCATTAAATACGTATGGAAGAAGGAGGCAACTTCAATTGGAGTCACCGGTTGATACCAATTCGCTGCGCCTCTTGTCAGCATGTACTTGAGTAGAATCATCTTATAGCTTTTATTCATCAAGGTTTTATTGATTTCAATGAGAAGGTCTCTATGTTGTGCGAGTACTTCTTTCTCCATGGCACTCAATTCTTTGGCGTGATCTAGCAGAACAGGATACGTCTTAAACTTCTGCTGAATAGCCTTCGCATCTTCGTTTGCCTTCAAATGATATTCGAGATACGTCGGGCGGTGGCCAAGTTCTGCTTTTAAATCGAAATACGCGTTAATGAGTCGTTGTTGTATCGGTTCGTTTTGTTTCATCGCTTCCAGCAAGTCGATGAGGGTCGTTTCGAAATGGAACTCGAAATAGCCGGATTCGCTAAATGTTTCGCTACTGATTTTCGCAGGCAATTCTTTATTTTCGTTAAAGACTTCGAATTTCTTCCGTGCATTGCGGTAGTTCCCGATCAAGTCGATGATGACGCAATGCGTTTTGCCGGTAGCTAAACGCAAGCCGCGTCCGATTTGCTGGGTGAAGACAGTTAGTGATTCGGTAGGGCGGGCGAATAGGAGTGTATCTACGCTCGGGATATCGACGCCTTCATTGAATAGATCGACGGTGAAGATGATGTCGAGTTGGCCTGTTTCTAGCAAATTCCGTGCATGGGTGCGTGTCTGCCGATCCGTATTTCCGTGTAAGGCAAGTGATCGGTAGCCGGCTTTTGTGAAATAGTCGCTTAAGTAAATAGCTTGTTTAATGGAAGAACAAAATCCAATCGTGCGGGTTTGTTTATTTTCATTCCATGCGTCAAGTACCGCTTGTGCGTAACTGGCGCGTAGTTGCAAGCGCAATAGTTCTTCTTCATCGTAGCGATTATTCCGCCACTTCAATTGACTATAATCCGTTTCGTCCATCACACCGTAGTAGACGAAAGGGGAGAGCCAGTTTTGCCGGATGGCGTCAAGGAAGTGAATTGAGATCGCTTCATTGCCGTCGCATAGACTGTAGACGTCTTTATTGTCGAGTCGGTCGGGTGTTGCGGTTAGACCGAGCAGGAATTCGGGTGTGAAGTAATCGAGTACCCGTTCGTATGTAGTGGCGGCCGCATGATGGAATTCATCCACGACAATCAGATCGAACGCAGTCTTTGAGAATCGGTGTAAATGGTATTGTCTTGCCAGTGTCTGAATTGATGCAAAGATGATCTCCGTATCTGCGTCCTTTTGCTGGCCGTTGTAAATTCCGCTTGTACGGTTCGGAAAGACGCGTGCGAATGAAGCTTGTGCTTGTGTGAGTAATTCTTCACGGTGCGCGATAAATAGGACACGCTTGTATGACTCTGCAAAGAAAGCAGCTAGATACGTTTTTCCAAGTCCTGTCGCAAGGACGACGAGTGCTTTTTCATACCCGGCTTCAACGGTTTGATTGAGCGCAGTGAGAGCCAGTTGTTGTGCAGGTCGTGGATCTAAGACAGATGATTGATAAGGTGCAGTTGGATCGACGGTGCTGCTTTGTTCTTGTTCAGTTGCCCCGAATGTCATTTCGATTTCCGTCTTAGGTTCCCATACTGAACTAAAGGGGAGTTTCCGATTCGTCTCTTCGTATCGCGCTCTATATAAATCGATTTGTTCGTTGTTGATGGGTACCGTACTCGGTGACAAAAACAGTTTCATGAATTCATCCGCAGACGTTTCGAAAATGTCTTCGTCGACTGTCGATGGTGCGTAGAGGTTCCATTCGATTCCATTCGTCAAAGCAGAACGGGATAAATTAGACGATCCTATGATGACGGTAGAGCTGTTTGGTGATTTGAATAGATACGCTTTCGGATGAAAAGAAGTGCCGCCACTTTCGATCATCCGAAGTTCGGCAGTTGGTAAACCTTCATTTAATAACTGTAGCGCATCGGGTTGTGTAATAGACAAATAATCACCGGTTAGAATTTTAATATCGGCACCACGCATAGAGGCGTCACGTAAAGCGGGAAGTACTTCGTTCACTCCGGACTTCATCATGAACGCTGTCATCCAGTAAATTGTATCCGCCTCCGCAGTTAGCCGCTTCAAGTCATCCAACAAGTTTTTCGTCAGCAGGCGCAGTTTAGTCATCCGTTACTTCCACTAGATAGATTCTTTCATTAAATCCACCCCGTGCGTTAGCTTTTTTTGCGCGTACGGCTTCGAGTTCCTTTACCGTCACACCGTGGTAGGCAGCCGCTGCATGAATCAGTTCTAGTAAATCGGATAGTTCTTCGACAGCATCTTCCGCGTTAGTCGCTTCTTCGTACTCCGCCAATTCTTCGTGCATCTTATTATTGATTTCAGCTATGTATTCTGAATCGTTAAGTAAGCGAGTCACGCAAGTTTTTCCATCCGCCTCGATGATCTCCGGGATGAGATCGCGGACGAGTTTATTATAGATGGGCATATGTATCTCTCCTTCAATTCCGTAATTTGCTTTATTCTACCATAATCCAACGTTTTCTGTTCCAACATAGAGGGTATGATTATATAATTATCAGAAAACAGTATATAATTATCGTATTGTTTATAATTTATGTAGACTTATATCCTAAGTAACACAAAAACGATTGACTACCATAGGCAAATAGTAAATAATAAATAGGAAGTACTGTCTTTTGTACTACGTTAGTTGTAAGTACTTAGAAACATGATAAAGTATGAATTTTCCTATCGCATAGGCTGAGGAGGTGAAGCGGATGTTTTCGATGACTGACTACCAAGAATACACACAAATATTCGGAACGTATTCACTGAAGATGATGTTGTTGTCGTTTTTAGTGATGGGATTCGCTTCCTATACCACACTCGTATTATATGAACGCATGCTAAAACCAAGCATCTTCAAACGGGGAGTATGGCTCGTACTCACTTCCTTGTCGTTGGCATTTGGGGTTTGGTCGACTCATTTTCTGACGATCAATTCGCTATTGTTGCCTATTGAAATCCATGTACATTACGGTTGGGCCATTATTTGTATTTTTCCTATCTTTCTTGCGATGTTGCTGACGTTTCAACTCGTTCAAAGTCCGTTGAAAGCACGCTCTCGGCATATCATGGCTGCGATTCTCATTGCGATCGGGATGAGTACTATGCATTTGCTTGGCATGAAAGCGATCAAGCTAGACGCTTATATCGGCATTGATTGGAAATTAGTGGTGGCGAGTAATATAGTGGGTGGATTATTTGCCTACTTAGCAATTCGCGGTGTGAATCAGGTGAAGCAAGGCGGTATATCAAAAGGGTTTGCTACATTGTATTTGACAGTAGGTACGTTAGCGATGCATTATTTTGTCATAATCGGTACCGACTATTATATAGAAGACGGACAAGCGTTACGTGAGTCCGTTATGCATATGCAAGTGATGAATACATTGATCGGCGTCGGAGTTGGGCTGTTGCTTCTTGGCATGTTATTGACTTCCTATATTGACGGCTATGTCGATTATTGGCTGAAGTATTTCGATGTTCTGACGAAGCTACCGAATCGCCGAAATTGGGAGCGTTGTTTGACTGATGAAGTCGCGGCCGGAGATGTGGCGATTTGGAGTTTCCCTGATCTACCGCGTATCAATCAACTATATGGCTACTCAGAAGGAGATATCATTCTGCAGCAAGTTGGTGAGTTGCTTGCGAAGTGGAAACCTTCGTATGCACATTTGTATCGTGTTAGTGGAAATCGTTATTTGTTTTTTGTGGATCAAACGGGACGCACAGTAGATTTTTATAAAAACTTAGTTGTCATGCAACGTGATATCGATCAACTACTCCCTATTAAAAACCAAGAGATGCGCTATATATGTGGATTAGCGAAGGCTGATCAGAACAAATCTGTGAAGACGTTATATAAAGAAGCGTCAATGGTGGTGGAACAAGCGGCGGCTTCACATGAGTGGGGATTGCTGACGTTCGATCCTACCATCCACGGCATGTCCTATGAGCAAGATGTCTTGCGCGATATTTCCGAAGCGTTGGATGAAAAACATATCTATCTCGTCTATCAACCGAAAGTCAAAGGGGCTGCCCATGAGTTCGTCGGGCTGGAGGCGTTGCTTCGTTGGACGCATCCGAAACTTGGAGCGATCTCCCCAGCGACGTTCATTCCGATTCTGGAGCAAGAAGGGCGAATGGGGGAAGTGACGGATTGGGTTATTCGCGAAGTGTGCAGACAGATTCATAACTGGGATTCGCAAGGTATTCATGTGCCACAAGTAGCCATTAATATTCCCGGCGAATACGTGATCGAACCACATTTACTCGATCTATTATGGAAGGAAATCAATACGTACCAACTAGATCCAAGTCGTATTGAACTGGAGATGACGGAAACGAGTACGGCGAAGTCCACTACCCAAGCGATTGCCGCAATGAAGCGATTCAGGCGTTATGGCTTCTCGATCGCGCTTGATGATTTCGGGACAGGCGTGTCGTCATTGTCCTTTTTACAGCAGATGCCCATTTCGACGCTGAAGATCGATAAATCCTTTACGGATGAAGTACCCGCGCCAGCGAAGAAGTGTGCGGTGTTGAATGCGATTATTGTGATGGGGTGTTCAATGGATCTTACGGTAGTCGTTGAAGGAGTAGAGAGAATGGAACAAGTGGAATTCTTGCTTGATTTGAAATCGGATTTGACTTTCCAAGGGTATTATTTCTCAAAACCATTGACGGTGCCGCAGTTCGAAAACTGGTTGGCGGAGTCCGATAAGCAAGGATTGGTACATCCCTAACCTCATTTCACTACAAGATTTATTTAACCTGTCATAGATTGATAGTCAATTGGTGTGATATACTAGTTCTATCGCACCAAGGAATTGTATGTTCCATGAATACATATATTAGCAATAGACCATATCGTCTGAGAGGGTGGAAGAATGTGTCCAATGATTCAGGAATTTTATTGGAAAGCGGCACAAATGAGCTGGAGATAGTCGGATTTGAGATGCAAGGTAACCGTTATGGCATTAACGTGATCAAAGTGAAGGAAATTATCATGCCATTGAAGATCACACCGATTCCCCATGCCCATTTTGCGGTGGAAGGAATTATTCAGTTGCGTGGTGAAGTGCTACCGGTTGTCAGTATGGAGAAAATCTTAGGAATGGCCCCTTCAAGCCATCCAGAAGATGCAAAGTATATCGTCGCTTCTTTCAATAAACAAACGGTCGTTTTCCGCGTACATAACGTGACGCAGATCCACCGAATTTCTTGGAATCAGATCGAGAAACCGTCTGGCATTTATGCGGCAGAAAACTCTCAGGTAATTGGCGTCATCAAGCTCGATGGTGATATGTTGCTGTTGCTCGATTTCGAAAAGATCATTATGGATATTAATCCGGATGCAGGCATTAACGTGGAGCAAGTGAAGAAGCTAGGGAAGCGTGAGCGTTCAGATAAACGCATTTTGATTGCGGAAGATTCCCCGTTATTGCGGAAGTTATTGTATGACACACTCAGTGAAGCAGGCTACGCGAATCTCGACTTCTATGAAAACGGCAAAGATGCATTTGATTATTTGGAGACGCTAGTGGCGGATGGCATCGATGTGAAGAAGGAAGTCCAGTTGGTTATCACAGATATCGAGATGCCACAAATGGACGGCCATCATTTCACGAAGCGTATTCGTGAGACGCCAAAACTTACCGAGCTGCCGATTATCATTTTCTCTTCACTCATCACAGATGACTTGAAACATAAAGGGGAAAGTGTTGGAGCGGACGACCAAGTGAGTAAGCCAGAAATTGCAGAATTGGTTTTGAAGATTGATAAGTATATATTGTAAGTAATGACTTCCGTGTAAATGCGGGGGTCTTTTTTGTATATGCAAACACCACGAGCCACTTTCCATCTTATAGGAAAGTGGCTCGTGGGTCGTTCTATGGAATTCTGTAGTAGATAACTAAACTATTTATTGCCGTCAGATTCATTCTCTTTATGTTCTTCTGATACATATTCTGTAGACGTTTTTTTTCTAATATCGTAATACTTTTCCGCTCCGATTCCGCCTTCGCCAATCATTTTGGAAATTTCCTTCGACCGCATTTCGTTCTTTTTAATAATCTCTTGTCTACCATCTTTAGTCATTTGCCATTCCTCCTTATAATAAAAAACTAGTATGCTTTTCAAGAAAGAGAACCTGACTTCACTTCCATTTTACCATATCGGAGTAGAAGATTGCGAATTATCAAACTCCTTCTAAATTTTTATTGCAGAATATTACATGTGCTATATGTAATCTTTGGAAATAATGGTATATTTGTTGGAAGTATTTATGCGATGGTTTTGGCATTAAACTGACAGGAGGCGTATATAACATGAAGAAATTATTCGTGTTGCTGCTGGTTATGGGTGTGTTGGTAGGGTGTGGTGAGAAGCAATTAACCTATTCTGAAGTGTCCATCGACCAAGTCAATGCAGATGTGAAAAGTTTCATTGACGGTATAGAAACGTCTGAAGAGGCTGAGGGCAATGGCATCTATATGTTCTCAGAAAACGAAATGAAACGATATGTGTATCTAAATCAAGATTTCTTGGATAGTGGAAAAGGATTTGGTGATTTGGATATACGAACGGATGAAGATTCTTTCCAGATTTATTTGCAGCAGAATGATGAACCAACAAAAGACGAGTATAAGTTATACACCATTACATTGGATCGGACGTATGAATATATGCGAGTGTTTAAAGACGATGAGGAAACGCATATTCAGTTGATGGGATTATGAAAATAGATGAGATGATCGTGGTAGAAAATCTGACGTCGCATGCAGGGTAAAGGAGAGAGAGTATGAAGTTGGTAGGATGTATTTTGGTGGCGGGTGTTTTAGGGATTTTGGCGTTTATAGGACCTCTAGGTTGGTATGTGTTAGCTGCCATCATCGTCGGAGTGATTTTCAGGTCGTTTTGGTTGTTGAAGGAAATACATCAACATACCGTTCCAGTCGATGCGTACGATGGCGTGAACGATGCATACGAGAGATATATTCTCGAGCGAGAAGAACGGGAAAAACAGCAGCAAAATGGTTGAGACGCTTCAGTTGGGGAGAAGTGAATAACACAACGTGGTGTATGTGTATCGACAATTTGTAGGAATGGGTGAGCGCGTGTGAAATGGATTGGCATGATCGCAGCGGTATTTGCAGTTATGGCAGCTGTGTGGATGATTGTGAATAAATCCTATTATCCCTCTCTACCGATAGAAAACCGATCGGCAAAAGAAGTCATTGGACAATTGAATGATTCGGATCAAAAGATTATAGAAATCGCTACGGATGAAGACTTCATTTGGTATATCACAAGAAGTCAGAATGATGGCGTTTCAATAGCTGATGAAACGATTAAAGAAATGATTGGCTCCAAAGGTTGGGTATTTAAAGCAAAGGAAGGTTCAGGCCTTTTCTTTGAAAAAGAAGGTGAATCGTTACTCATTACGACCCAAATGTGGACGAAAAAGTATGTTTTAGTTCATGTGCCAAATGAGTTTAGGGGAATGTGAAGTGGAAGTTGTGCTTTTAATTTGAATTTGATGAGCTAGAAAATGGCGTGATGGTGGTACAACGTATACAAGGAAGCGGCCAATTTAATATAGTTAGGGCTTTTTTAGCAATAGCAAATTTTAGTAGACAAGGGTCGTGAGAAAATGAAATCTACATTCTATTTACTCATATTGATTTCACTTATATTGGCTGTGGTTACATCTAGTTTAAATATTCATACGGATAGTAAATCTGTGATCTATGGATTGTCGGCGGTAGGTTTAATTTTAGGAGCATACTTCAGTATTAAAAAACCGAAGAAAAATAAAGGATTTTAGAAAGTGTGTACTTCAACGAATGGGAGCCGTTGTTGAATAAGAATTATGCCTCAATCGGGCCAATTTGCAGCATACTGACTTAAATATTAGGGGGGATTGGCGTGTGGAAAAAGGTATTAATAGTTTTCGCAATGGTAATTGGGGTATTTATGGTTTCCTTGACGATTAATAGTTTGGGCGACACGGGCAATAGAATAATGAATTTTGGAGGAGGTTTGTTGATGTTCTCGGCATCCATGACAGCCTTTCAAATGAATAGAAAAAGATAGCCGTATTCCATTATCGGGCGCAATTCTTGAAGAAAGATTTGCGTCCTTTCCAAAATCAGGCCATTTTTTTAGAAAAGGGGAGAGTAATTTGGATAATAAAAAACATCCTAAAAACCTTATTATCATAAGATTGGTAGCAACAACATTCATACTTCTGTCTTTAATATTGCCGTACTTCGGGTTAATGGAGCATAGTACAACTCCAATTGTGATTCTCATAATACTTTTTGTTTTTTACGTTATGGAAAATAAATATGGTGAAAAGACCGCGAGTGAATAGGTTTATACAAGAATAGGGCCATTTTGCGAAATAGTTTATGCTTGGAGGGGAAGCAATGAAAACTGCATTTCTAATTCTTGGTATGAGTATGACAATAATCTTTGGTGGAGGATTTCTTATTCGTTTAATAAGAGATTCTGACTTTTACATCGCTGAATTCATAGTAGGGATTATAGGCATAATTATGTTAATTTCTGTGTTATTTCTTAAAAGCGAATCGAAATCTCCTGACAATAAATATGTGCAATAAACGGGGGCGTTTGCTGCACGAGTAATCGCCCTAATATCGCAAACGGGCCATTTTCTGAATATAGGGTAATGAAGAAGAGGAGGGGATAATCATGCCACGTTGCACTAATTGTAATTACAAGTGGAATGCCAAAGACATAATCGCTCTTGGATTTTCAAAGAAGGGAAAAAACTGTCCCAATTGTGGTGACAGACAATACATCTCTGCTGAATCACAGAGATTATTAACTTTGGGATGGTTAAGTCTAATATTTGTTCCGTTTATTATTTCTAAAATTAAATTAAGTGGAAAAGATGAACCCCTTTGGTAATCCCATAAGTAGGAGCGATAACTGAATAAGGATTTTTCAAAATATAGCCATTTTGCAGAGAAATGAGGGTGTTTTGATGAAAAAGAAATCTCTCTTTTACTGGCGAATATTCGTACTTGCCGTTATGCTCTTGCTTTTTTTAATGAAAGTAATAAGTCTATACACCTATTTAACCATGATGGGTGGAATACTAGTCTTTGTCGTCATCCCTGAAACTATAAAGGCAATAAAGGATAAAGACAGAAAAGAAAATCCATAAACGGGGGCGATCCGTGCTGATTCTATCGGGTTGTTATCTTTTGATCATCGTTGTAGTGACGCTTATTCTTTATAAGAAAAAAAGAAAGATGCTTAATAGCGGAGGTACCATCATTCTATGTGCATTTGGAGCGATTGCAGCATATATCGCCTTTACTTCATATTTTAAATTAAGCAGTTTATTGCATGAAGTAAAATATTATTATTTTCTACTAGTCAGTTAAACAATCGAGTGTATTTGAGTATTAGGACTTTGCTGTAATCGGTCCAAATAAGGGATTAGAAGGAGGAGAATATCATCAAGCATTTTATAGTTACCTTACTAATGACAAGTTTTTTCCTCTTATCAGCTTGTAGCGAAGAGAATAATATAAATTACTTCCCATCACCAGAGGCTGCTTTGGAAGACCTGATTCAAAGCGAAGGAATTAAAGGAAGTATTGACTTGATAACTACAACGGATGAAATAGAAATATTAGTGATCGAACAAAATGAAAACAGTTATTTTGTAGCTGAATTGCTAGAAGCTAAAAAAGGCTACACTGCCAATAGAATATCAGCAAATGCCACTATGGAATCAGGTGGAAGTTGGGAGTTAAAAACAGATTCCAAACACAGATACACCATCTATTTTGAAAAAAAGCAAGAAGATCAGAACTTTTATCCTTTATCGAACGAGCATTATTATATCTCACTTGTTGAAGGTCATCAGATAACGAAGGAAGACTCAATTGCCAGGAATTCAATAAAAGATATTAGAGTCGTAAAAGAGTAATTAAGTCATAGTAAAAGGTTGCCCAACAATATCAATAATTATAGTCCCGGTTGTTTTATTGATTCGTTCTAATAATAAGCGAAAAAAGCAACTCGATAAAATTGAGAAGAAAATAGATAACCATAATCGGTAATCAAAACCTTGGCGCGTAGGTTAGTTAGTCTTTGTATATCGAGGGCGATAACTGAATAAGGATTTTCCACAATCGGTCCACATTGTTGAGTAAATTGGGAAGATAATCTAGGTGATTAGGGGTGTTACTTTGAAAAAAATGATTTTAACTATACTGCTGTTAATAAACATATTTTATATAGCTAATTTCCTTATAAACTTTGAAAGTTTCACGATAAATATTCTATGGTTGATCTTTTTTATCGCCAGTATATGTGTATCCCTTATTTTCCTCTTTAATTCAAAGGAGAGGTCAGATTACAGACCTTTAATCTTATCGGTGATGGTTTTAGTAATAAGTATTGGTTCGCTAGGGTCATATGGTTTTCTATATTTTATAACACATCTTATGGGATAACTATTTTCCTGCAAGAGGGCGTGATAAGTGACTAAGCATTTTCCGCAATCGAACCAGATTGTGAAAAAAATTAAAAGGGGAAATTGCCAATGGATACATTAACTATCAGAGAACTCCAATCTCAAAAGGAAATTCTTGAAGCTTTTCCAGTGATGAATCAATTACGTACACATCTTGATGAAAAAGCCTATCTTGATTTGGTAACAGAGGCCAAAGAAAAGGATATGTACAGATTGTTTGCCTTGTATGACCAAGGCGAAATTGTCGCTGTTACAGGATTTAAACCTATGATAACTCTTTATTACGGGCGTTTTGTATGGGTATGTGATTTAGTTACCGATAAGAATAAACGTTCAAATGGATATGGCGAAAAGCTTCTGGCTTACGTACACGAATGGGCTAAAGAAAATGCTTATGAAAGTGTCGCCTTATCATCGGGATTACAGCGAACAGACGCCCATCGTTTTTATGAGGAGAAGATGGATTATGACAAAGTAAGCTATGTATTTAAGAAACCTTTAAAATAATAATCCGTTAACGGACGCGATAACTGCATAATTATTTTCCACAAACGATCCGTTTAATGGAATGAGTGTCTAAATAGAGGTGATTCAAATGTATTTTCCAACCAAGAAAGACATTTGGTTTTTCTTAATCGTTTGGGGTTTTATACTTTTCATAATTTTAATTTACATATTCGGTGGAAAACCTGTTGGCTGGCAACTAATCACTTATAAAAGTATCCCTGGATATATCCTAGGTGCATCCATTCTAGCTTTATTAATATGGATTTGGTTTGGAACAGGTTATAAGGTTGAGGGGAAGTTGCTGAAATTAAAATTTGGTCCGTTTAAAAGTAAGGTAAATATCAACGAGATCAAAAAAATCAGCAGAACGAAAAGTCCATTTACAGCGCCTGCTCTATCCGTTGACAGGTTGGAGATTCTTTATGGTAAATATGACGTGATAAATATATCTCCAAGAAATGAAAGTGAACTTATACATTCATTGTTGGCTGTAAATCCCAATATTCAAATAGACAAGACTTCTTTGGAATTCAATGAAAAGTAGAGGTACTATTACTTTCACATTCGTGGCAATTGCTTAACAGAAGCATCGCGTAAAACAACATAATCGGGCCATTTTGTCGAGAAAGTAATACATCGGTGTTATATAAAAGATAGGAGGGTGAAATATGGTTATACTTTTTTGGCCATTTATGCTTGCTTCCATTATTTTTTCTATTGTTTCTTTAATTAAGAAAAAGCCACTGTTTCTCGTTATTTCTTTCTTGCTAATAATACCTTTTTCGTTTTATTTAGCTGCTACACCAATACTCAGATGGTGGGGAATAATCTTGCCGTTCTTTTATCTCGGTTCAGCTTTATCGCTTAAGAAAAATATAATGTGGTTATCGATTTTGCTGATTGTGCCAGTAATAATAATGATCGGCTGGATTGGATATGTTGTTATAACTCAATGATAAACAACACAATTGTGCGCGAAAACTGAATGAGGTTTTTTCATAATAGGTCCATATTGATGAATAGTTGTTAGAAGGGGGATTGACTATGAAAATATACTTGAAGGAAAGATATAAAACTTATATAAGTATAATTTTTGGTTTATTAATTGGATTTATAGTTGTTACATTTTCATTTGGTAAACCTGATTATAAATCTGCTGTTGTCGCCATTTTAATTGGATTAATAATCGGGGAGCTACATTTTTACTCAAGATGGTTAATACGTCAAAAAAGAGAATGAAGTATCTAAACAAAAGGATGCCATTAGGACAGAAGGATTCTCCTAATTCCATTGAGATAGTGAATTTAGTATGCAAGGAGTTTGAAAATGGAAAGTTTGAAAGTGCTTAGTGTACATCAAGCGTTGTTCCATGCCATTCTTAGGAATTTAAAAGGATTAAGAGTACTTAAACAAGAAGGAAACAAGCTTATATGGCAAGCTTTTTTCAATACAGATTAATAAAGAATAGGAGGTGTCTGGGTGTTAAAATCTATGAAGTTCTGTTTCGTGCTGCTTCTCCTTATCTTGCTATCGGGCTGCAGCGGTATAGCGAAATATGATAATGATGAACCAGCAGCCATCGTAAATGGGCAGGAGATCACGGTTGGGGATTTACGGTTCTTATTACCCGATAAAACAGCATTGAACTATTTGGACGGTGCCATACGGATAGAACTGGTGAAACAGGAAGTGAAGAAAATGGGCCTTGATATTTCTGGACATCTGGATGCAGATAGTGACACGTTTGCAGTACTGCCACCTGCAGACACGGAAGATCTGAATAGCAAGCAAATACGGGAATTTGCTGAATCGCAGGCAAAAAAGTTTGATATGGATACAAAGGAATTTCAACGGGAATATACCAGAAGAGTAAGTGAACAAAATGCCTACGTGCTTACGTACCTGGAAGAAAAAATAGGGCCAAATCATTTTGATAATGATAATGAAAATCAGATATCAGATTATAACGAAGAATCAAATCAGTTATTAGAGGAACTAGTTGAACAGAATAAAGAGAAAATTGAAGTGCTGATAAAATAAGTTGAATCAATAATCGGCCATTATCCAATGTTACAGGAAGTGAAGTTTAGCAATGAAAAAATACATGTTGCTCATGTTATTATTATTGACTTCCATTTTAATGTTATCAGCTTGCACCCAACGCGAGGAAGAAAAAATACAAGCTTATTTAAAAGATAAAAGTCAAAATTTTTATGATTTTCTAGTTGTTGATTTTACAGTAGGAGAATTAAACATTGAATTTAAGATGCTTCCCCATTCTGAAACTTTGAATAATGATGATCTGGAATTTGATGTAGCTGTTGAAACAAAAGCATTATTGGAAGCTATAAAGAGTTATTCTAAAGAACATTTGGACGTAGTAAAGGACGTAAATATTTACTTTATTACGAGAGAATCAAATAAAACTGTTGCAGAAATAAATGCAAATAATGGGACTCTTTTGGAGAATAATTGGTTAGAAGTGAGTAACCAAGAATTTCTTCAAATTGTGGATGGTTACAAATTTTATGGTGCATCAGATTAGTTCTTCAGCTAAAGAGCGTAATAAATGAATAAGGATTTTCCATAATCGGGCCATTTTGTGAAGGAGGTTAAACGATGGATTGGGATGCTCTGTTTGAAGTTTTAAGAAATATATTCATGATTCTATTCATTATGTTTTTTGTAATAGATGTTTTTTCAAAAAGATCTTATAAAGTTCTATACCATATAGCATTAACAGTTGGAGTCACTTTCTCGACTTTCATATGGAATTGGTCAATAGGATTCAAAGTAGGGTTTATTGCTCTCTTTTTAATTGTGGCCGTAAAGACAATTTCTGACGTTAGAAAAAGTGAGATAGATACTAATACAGCGGCGTGAATTTTCTAGGAAATCCAGTGGATAATCATTTTTTTGATTGGGGGATCTTCGTGTCAAATGAGATTATTGAAAAAGTGAAAAAAGGACTTGAGGGAATCGAAATTGGCTATTTTGATACAGGTCAAAGCTTTGAAGAGGATGCGTATTACAATTATTTTGGTGCTTCAGATAAGGAAACACGTCGCTATGCGATTGCTGTATTTACAGTGTATTTAGGAAATTGGTATAGCGGTTGTAGTTTCCCGTTTTTAGATAAAGAATCTTATTTGGAAGAGTTTATTAAGGCATTCGTAGAGCGTCATCAGCAAATTGAAAGTGATTTTCCTATTATGTATGAATATATCATTTCATTTTTAATTGGCATTGAAGAAGAAAATAGTGGGAAATATGCTTATTCAACCATCGAAATTGATAATGAATTATACAAGCGCTTGAAAGAAGAAGTGTTAATTCCTAAACGTGACTACTTAAATAAGCATACATCAATAAAATATTTTTTAAGGGAACTTAGAGTTAATCCTTTTTTTATATCTGATTACTTTGAGGAATAACATGAACGGAGTAAATTTACGGATAGTAAATATTTCGCTATCGGTGGCAATTGTATGACAAGGAGTTGCACCCTTGTTAGTAATAGGGCCAATTAAATTAATTGAGTTAAAGAAATCTAATATTCGTTCGAAATAAATCAATAACAAGGGGAGAGTAAAATTAATTCTGAAATGATTTTGGAAAGTAAACAAAGTGTTTTTAGCATTGCAGATGCATTAGCTCAAATCCTTCTAATTGCATTTGTAATGCTAATTATAGTTGCCATAGTGTTTTTATTTCGTACTAACAAAGAGAGAAGAAGTCAACTTAATAGAATTGAAAAGAAAATTGACAGACTCGAACAAGAAACGAAAAGTAGTAAATAATAAACTTATACTTTCCCTTTAACGGCAGAAAGTTAGTGCCACTATAGAGCCATCTAGTTGAACAAGATAGCATTTTTACAAAACACAGGAGTTTTTGATTACAAATGAATTGGAGTGATTTTTGATAAATGATTATCAATGTTGGTTTGATATAAATTTGGATACCTATGAAGTAAAAATTAAACTTAGTGGTGACGGCCAGATCATCCATTTTAAATTTATGATCACTAGATAAAATATATAGAAACTGGGACAAAACCATTCTGTAATATGACAGAATAATTGTAACCTTTATGATTTTAAGCCGTTCAACCTTGCGAGGAGGCGATGGAAAGTGAAGTTAAAATATATATGCTTTTTCTTAGTAGTGTTGTCAGCCTTACTAATTATGGGTTGCGCAAATAAATTGAACTCAGAAAAAGTAAATAACGTTTACGAATATAGTGATGTTAGGGCTGCTGCATGGGTATTTGTTAATGAAAAAGGTTGGAATAATACAGCTGAAGATGGTTGGCAAGGTGCAGATGTAGAAGAAACTATGGCCGATAATCGTTATGTTCTGTTAGACAAAAAATATGAGGGTCAGGAAGTTTTGGTCGTTACTTTTGAGGACGTAGAAAACGTTGTTACTGGAACACCCCAAATCCTTGTTGACTCTACTACCAATGAAGTAATCGGTTATATGCCAACTGAATACGTAATTAATAGTCATAAAACAATCCATTTTAATATTGAATTTGTAGAGAGAGGAATTGCATATGAGGATTGTATAGGCGTTGCTGATGGATTCAATAACCGGGAAGAATTAGAAAAAAATCGGTCGAAGATTACGAAAAAGAATTAATACTTACGCTTACGGTGCCTATGTTGCCAAGACTACTCAATATGTAACCCGAGTGATCTAAAATTAAATTTAACTTTAAGCAATCGGGCGGGGGGATTAATATGCTTTCCGATAATAGACAACATCCGTGGCGTTGGGCTATCAGAGGTTGGGGAGCGTTTATTGTGGCAACTATTTTGTTCCTAATATTTGATTTTAATATTCTTAATATATATTGGGTACTTGGTTTATTAACAGCAGCAATAATTCCAACAATTGGAAATGCCACTTATGTTATTTATACAAAGCGAAAATCCAAGAAAAGTGAAAAACAAAAAAATGTTTTTTTTAGTTAACTATATTTGGGTTTGTTTGGAGTAATTCAAGATAGTATTTTCCACAATCGCACCATATTGAGTAAGGCTTGTTGAATGAAATAACTGGCTAGTTTCGATATACACTTTTCTTTAAAGGAGCTATAAATGAAGACAAACGATAGGGCTATATGGGAAATGATAAAGGATACTTTTACTTATATTAATTATATTTTCCTTTCAAATGAAAGAAGACTTTCATCCAATGTAAGCTTGGTAAAAGAAAAATATTGGTTTAGGAAGTTATCGGAAAGTAATCCAAGTATCAACTCATTGATAGAGGAAGATAAAGAACTTAAGGATTACTTTTCATCTAGAAAAAAAGTTAGAAAGCTTCTTAGAGATAAAAATGAACGACAGAACTTCAAGAAATGGTTAGAAACTAAAACAATTATTTAAAAATAAAGCCTTACCTACATTAAAAGTCTTAGCCAATAGAGAATTTATCTTAGCGTTTTATAAAATAAGCAACGATTAGGAGGTACGTGTTTTGAGTCCCAGTAGTGTAATCCTTTTCATGATTTTAGTTGCACCTTTAATATTGTTGCTCATTGTCGCACTTTTTTGGAAAAAGGTTAGAACTATCCTGTTAGTTCTAGCAATTGTTGTCGCATCCGTCGAGACTTATTATGTGATGTACAAACAAGAGTCATCGCTTCAAGAGTGGTACGAACATGAAGACATTGTTAATGCCTATTTAGAAAAAACGTATCCTGAAGACGATTGGGTAAGTAGATATGCTACTCGATCTGCTTTTTCCTCGGCAGGTGTTGAAGTGGTATTCATAGACGAACTCGAAGTCGCTTATCTGTATATAGTCGAAGATGGTGATGTGAATCTCGTTGGCTATTCTTCGAAGGAAGGGTATGAAAATCCGAAAAGAAGCCAATAACGGCTTGTTTATATTGCAATCGGACCATTTAGATCAATAAAGATAAAGCTAATGGAGGTTAGAATTATGAATTCAGCTACACAAACATATTGGGATGAATATTGGGGAAATCAAGAGAAACCACAATCTGTTAGTGCGTGGCAATTCGGGGCTGCACCTGATTACCTTGCACAATTAGTAGTGGACGGCATTAAAACTGCAACATGCTCAGGCCACATTTTCTACGAACTCGAAAATGAACCACTCCCAACAACTAAAGATTACAATATTATTTTAAACAGTGCCGATCAACCCGTAGCCATCACTAAGACTGTAGAGGTTACGATAACTCCAATGAATAAAGTAAGTGAAGAGTTTGCTATTGCGGAAGGTGAAGGGGATAGAACCTACAGATATTGGTGGGAAGCACATGAGGAGTTTTTTAGAAAGGAATTACATGCGATTGAACATGAATTTTCAGAAGATATGCTTCTCGTTTGTGAACGCTTTGAAGTGATTCATGTGAAAGATGAACAGCCCATCAAGTCTTAGCGGTCGGTTGCGATTCTTCAATAAGAAATCTCCATCAATCGGATGAGATTTAGTATTTTAGACTACGGTGTGTTTTGATTTGAAAAAAATATTGGAAAGTCATACTTGGCATCTACATCGTGCTGGTGCTAAATTTCATTGTGGTCACGTTTAACGGAAATACTTCTCACACTATTCATACTGTACAAATGAATAGTATGAGAAGAGTTGAGGGAGGGAATTATGAGAATTAAAATGAACAGAGAAGATTTATTGAACAAGGACGATATATGGAATGCAGTTGTATCAGTAGTAAGTGAATGTGATTTACCATCCAAAGATACTGTCGTCAATGAAGCATGTATGGTGTTTCAATATTATTCTGAGCTTGAGAGCGGAGGACATGAAAGCTTACTCAACTGGTTTGGATCGTATATCGAAGAAATAGGAATAGAAAGTTATTTGAAAGAATTAATAGCTATACTTGAGAAAATTGGTGCCCAAGACTATGCAATGATTGAGAGAAAGTATGGTCAAGAAATGTGGAGGTTGCACGTTGTCTTGGAAAATGGCGAGAATAAAGAAGATGAATTTTATAGTGTTATTGAAAAAGCTGATGATGAATATTACAAGCTTAATCAGAAGTTAGACAATTTAGTAGAAGCATATTTTATTAGTATTCATACTGATTTAATTGAAGTAGTTGTAGATTAATTGTGAAGGAAGCACTAGTAGTTTTTAAGGTGAACAGTTCCTGAAATGGACCACTTAGTTACATGTAAATAAGGCTTCGCCAACGCAAGTAGTGATTCAGAAGCAAATAGTAGGTGGATTGCTGTTGTTCATGGGAAGGCGATAACGTTCAATTTGATCATCCAGACTATACTTGCGGAGCTATTGAGCCGTCGTTACGATAAGCACAAAAGAATTTTATCGCATTTGTGTAGCAGAAAACAGATGTGGCTTGGAAACCCTTATATAATCAGAGGTTATTTTAAAATCAAGTGTGATTCTATAGCAAGGAATTGCGTTTGACCTATATAAGGGCCACTTAATTACATACAGTATGTTGGAAAAATGGGGGATAACAATATGGAATTTGATTTATTTTGGATTGCATTAGGAATTGCTGCAGCTGGATACTTTATAGGCAATGGGCTTAAAAATTTTAAAAATCCGGATGCTAAAGATAGTCTCAGTGAGATTTTTAGCGATGATGATGAACACGAATTGATAAGGGAAAATAATGTTCATTACTTCATGGGGATTTCCAAAGAAGATGCGAAGCACTTGATTCAAGAATATCCAGACATACCACGCGTAGTTATAAATAATAAACTATATTACCCTAAAGCAAAACTCCGTAAATGGTTATCTGATTTAGGGGAGTAAACGATCTAGTAATCTGGCTATTTAGTTTAAATAAGATTCAACAAGAAAGGAGAAAATATTGAAGAAAACATTCCTTGTTTTAATGTTTTCCGTCACAACTTTGGTTTTGGTTGCTTGTGGGGGATATACGCCCGACAACTATTGGGTGTTGGAAAAGGATAGATTGAATGAAGATCCTGAAATTGAAAACTTTGTGACTAGTCTTCAGGATAACCCTGATAAAAGAGGATTTAAAGTATTTACAATATCAGAAGGTAGAAAAATGGTGGTCGTATCAACTGGAGATGCAGAGAGATCATTGGAACTAGATGATGTGAAAGTAGATTCAGGAAATACAAAAGCAATATTAAAAGAGATAGAAAATAAAAATGATGAAGATAATCCGTACATTATGGTTGGCATAAGTGCTATAAAGGGTGAGCTTTTCGTTCAGGATACGGATGGGAATAGTTATGACGAGTTTTAGGGAACTCCTAGCCATTCGGGTGTGTTAACTGAACAACGCTTGCGCATCAAATGGGCCATTTAACGTCATATAAACTTGAGTCAATTGAGTGAGGGGTGAAAGTATTGGTTTCACAGAAGAAGAGTAGATGGTCAATTGCTTTAAGTATCGTAGGCGTTATTGCGTTTGCGGTCAGCTATTCTATATCTGAAAATCCATCATTTCCAGAGAAAATATTTATTGGGACTCTTTTTTTCTGTGGAATTGCACTTATGATAGGCGGCTTTATTTCGGGCATTTGGGCATTCAAGGCAAAGGAGAAGGGCATTCTCAAATACATTGGATTTTTAGTAATAATTCTCCTTGTTATTAGGTTAGTTTTACCACTGTTACTTATGGTTTTGTTTGGATTTGGCGGATAGTCTATATATTGGAATTTGGTAAACGGGTGTGATTCTGGGATAAGGATTTGCACCCGTTCAACAATGCGGCCAAGATTGTTGGATAGGTAAAGGTATCAATACATAGGGGGAGAGGTAAATGATTCTTGGATTGCATCATGCCCAGATCACAATTCCGAAAAATGCAGAAGCGGAAGGTAAGCATTTTTATTGTGATGTATTGGGATTGAAAGAAGTAGAAAAGCCGGACTCACTTACTGGTCGTGGGGGATTTTGGTTGAAAGTCGGCGATCGAGAAGTTCACGTAGGCACAGAAGACGGTTTTAACCGCTTAACAACAAAAGCGCATGTAGCTTATCTGGTAGAGGATCTCTTACATTGGAAAGGCGTGTTAGAACAACATGCTATTCAAATCATTGAAGGCGTACCAATTCCAGGTTATGACCGATTTGAATTTAGGGATCCGTTTGGAAACAGAGTAGAAATGATTCAAGAATTATAAGTTCAAGGCCCAGCAGATGGAAGCAGTTGTTGAATACACACTTTACTAGCAGCGGGGAAGCTTTGTATAAAGAATGGAGTGAAAGGTATTGGCCAGTCAGGTTTTTGGGATGATTATTCTTTGGATTATAGGACTATTCATTCTTTATCTAGTGATCTATAAAGCAGTCAAAGAAGGAATTAACAAGTCTGTAGTGGGACAGTCAATAGAAAGAACAACCGAGCCTGTAGTATATAAAAAGTCTTTTATGGATGATGATTTAGATAATTAAAAAGGGCTATATGCAAATGAGTGCGACTCTTGAAGAAGGATTTGCACTCATTTCAGTAATCGGGCCATATAGTTGAAGATGGAACCGTATTAAATAAATAAAATATAGCATTTCTCGTTATATGGTCACGTTAGTGATATAATTTAAAAAACAATATTGCGAGTGATTCGAATGGAGAATTTTATCTCAACAATATATTTTTTCAAAAACAAAAACCCTTGACTGAATCTAGTCAGGGGTTTTTGTTGCCTTAAGGCAAGTTTATATTTTCTTGAAAATATTTAGTAAATTTATTTGATAAGGAGTTGTGTATTGTTGGATGAACAAAAGTATAATGATCTAAAATTAGGTGAAAAAGGTGCTTATTTAAGTATAGTCGCTTATATATGTTTATCCATTTTAAAATTAATTATAGGATATTTAAGCGGCTCTGAAGCATTGAAAGCAGATGGATTAAATAATACAACTGATATTGTTGCATCGATCACTGTTCTTATCGGGCTAAGATTATCGAGGAAACCAGCAGATAAAAACCATAAATATGGTCATTGGAAAAGTGAAACCATCGCATCAATGGTTGCTTCTTTTATTATGATGGCGGTAGGTATACAAGTCTTATTTAGCACAATCATCTCCTTTGCGGATGGAGGAAAGGAATCGCCAGATATAATGGCAGGATATGTTGGTATCTTTTCCTTTTTGGTCATGTATTTTGTTTATCGATACAATAAAAAATTAGCTTTGAAAATAAACAGTCAAGCTGTTATGGCTGCTGCCAAAGACAACATTTCAGACGCATGGGTCAGTATAGGAACTGCGATAGGAATATTCGGATCCCAGTTAAATATGCCATGGCTTGATACCTTAACTGCACTAATAGTAGGATCTCTTATTTGTAAAACGGCTTGGGATATTTTTAGAGAAGCCTCCCATGATTTAAGTGACGGTTTTGATGAGAATCAAATTGAAGTTTATAAAAATACGATTCAATTAATCAATGAAGTACAAGAGATCAAAGAAATTAAGGGGAGGAATTATGGAAATAATGCAGTGGTCGATATTGTAATTTTAGTACAACCGAATCTAAGTCTTGAAGAAGCTCATGATATTTCCACCTTAGTCGAAAATACATTGAAAGAAAAAGATGGAGTATATGATGTTCATGTTCATGTTGAACCAAATTCCAATGGGGGAGAATAAATTCGCAGTATAAAAACAATCTCTGTCTACTGCAAACGGGGACGATTATAAAGGAGGAATCCACCCCGTTTTCGGTGATTTGGCTATTTAGTGGAAAAAGAGGTATTTTTAGAAGTGTGTTAGAATAGTTAATATATGGTAACATCTTAACTCGATATTTACTTGGGGGAGAGTTAATTTGAAGAAAATAATAACTTTATTCTTTGCAGTAATATTTTTAACAGCTTGTTCAGAAACTAACAATAATGATTATGTATTTATTGGGGAAAGTGAGCATTGGGAAGCTGAGTATACCTATAATGGAACAGAAAAGTGGGAAGAGAAAGACGGGCAAAAAGCCATTTCGAACGAAGATCACTTTAGGTTTGTATTAACATACAAAGGCCCTTTAAAAGAGTTGTCTTCATTACAAAAAATTGAATACTCCTATGAAACCAACAGTGGTCAAGGGAGTGGTACTGAAGAGTTTACGGCACCTCCGTCATCAAGAACATTTTCGTCTTCAGGCGGTTCTAAAGGTGGAGCAAAAGTAGAGCAAGATGAAGTGATAAAAGTACATGTGAAATGGGATGACTTGGAAGAGTCATTTGAATTGCATAATATTAATCAGTGATTTTGTTGAATTAACGGGCCATTAAATTGAATGAGGGTAGATGGTTAAAGGGAGGAATAATATGAAAAAGTTATTTGCACTAGTAGCACTGTTGGTATTTGTTTTAGGTGCTTGTGCTAATAATAATTCAAAATCAAATACAATATCTGCTGTTGAATTAACAGAGAGAGAGAATGCAATACTTTCGACTACTTCAAACAAATCATTTGTTTTCGACTTCAATGTTGACAGTGATTATAAAGAAGTATCAGTATGGGTTGAAAAATACGAATCAGGTAAGTTGGTTAATGATGCAATAAGCTCATTAATAACAGATGTAGAGGAAAAAGGCTCTATTATCTTTGCGACTACTAATCCATATGATAGTGGAAAGAAGCAGACATTCAATATTGGAATTAGCGGTAATGGGGGTATGAGTTCTATAAATAACTCCGAGACAACTTCAGATGATTTAGATGCTATGGCAAGCGTTTGGAACAACCTTGAAGGCAAGAATCATTCTATTGAAGGTGAGCTTTTGCTAGCCAATATCGCTTATTCAAGTGGTGAAACTATGAGTAGTCTTTCTACTGATTTTTATGAAGACTTTGAAGGGAATATGAAAGAGTTAGAAAAATACGACGTGGTTTACCTTCTGAAAGCCGAATTTAACAAGTGAAAATTTGTATAAATACTATTCAATTAATGGATGCGATAACTAAATAAGGATTTTCCACAATCGGGTTATTTTGTATTATTGTTCAGTGATACATTCGCCATATTCCAAAATGAGGGAGTATTAAATATGTCTAAAAATATAATGTTGTTAATTGCAGGAATCTTATTTGGTTGGTCAGTAATTAGTATCATTACAAATAACTTCGACGGGGATTTATTGCTTATACTACTGTTTGGCGTTTCTATAGGATATGGTGTCGGGAAAAAAGAGCAAAAAGATTAGCTTTATGGCAGGTAAGAGGGATATTTTGAAGACATATTTAATTACGCTTAAAAATTATATATACAGGGTCTTAATGATTTTATCAGCCATTTATCTAGTTCTGCGAGTGGTATCGATTGTTTTAGTAAAGGGTTTCGATTTCATGATCTTTTCAAAAACATATGAAATCAACTTATTGAATTTGGCGCCATCAATGGATATTTTAATGAGTGCCATCTGTTTTACTGTAGCTTTTATATATTTTGATGGCCTTAAACGTGTGGTCATCTCATTTGCAGCATTTTTACTATTTATATATTCCGTTTTTATGTGGTTTCCTATGCTGATTGTTTCACAAAGTCTTACACCAATAGAGGATCCTTCTTTGACTGATAACTACGCTGTCCACCAGGTTAGTCATCAAGGGCATCTGGGAGAAGGGGTATTATATATTGCAGTATATAAGGAGCATTACCCTTTACTTTATAAACGTGTGACCAGTGAAAGTCAAAGGTTTTCCAAAAAGGATGATTATGAGACAGTCGACTCGTTTGATAAGAATAACTATACAATCAGTGAAGACCAGAAATATCTATATTATGGGAAAATGAAGATACCATTGAAATAGTGACTGTCCACAATCGGGTGGATTATTTTGTTACTGGCGTTATTTTTGATATCTGTATTTGCTATTGGATTGAAAGAGGGGAAATGTAGCAAGGTATCTTCGATCATGAGTTTCCTTTCTAGCCGAATGTTTGTGTTTCAAATCCACTGAAAACTGAACGATGGAAGGTAGTTGTTATGATGGAGTACTTTAAGGGGAGAGTGAAGAGTTACCTCTTTATAATTTTTTGGGTTCTAATAGGATTTGGTATTGGCGGACTTGTAATTGAAAACCCAGACTATAAAACTGGAATAATATTAACATCAATAGGATTAATTATAGGAGAATTATCAGTCTTCCTAACATGGAGGAAAAACAAAAATAAGAATAGCGACTTTGATGAATAAACATAAAACAACTCGCGAACAGGTGTAATTTTGGAAAAGGGATCTGCTTCTAATCAATAAAACCAGCCAGATGATATGGGTGAACTTATTGAAAGAAGAAGACGAGTATAAAGGGGTTGCGTTAAATGGGGTACCTTGGAATACCAGATGGGTTTTGGATAGAAATGATCATCATCCTGTCAGTTGTTATTTTACTGGTTGGTGTTATTCCAGCTATTTTTCGTTATAGAATAGGTGCAAGTAAAAATAAATGGTTTTCAAATCAACAAATAAATACATTACATAAAAAAATCGATTGGATATTATGTATAGTTTTCGTGATCTCTATCATAACTAGTGTACTTCTTTTTACTAGTCAGCTCTTTATACCATATATACTATCTGGGCTTTTCGTGTTAACGCGAATCGGTGTTCAAACATATATGGAATGGAAATTTTCGGATAACAGAAAAGACTTTCAGGTATCTCTACTCTCGCTTACCTTAACTTTTGTATGCTTACTTGGATTCTATTTATGGTTGGAATATTTTTCATAACGATCCTTATTTCAAGTAGCTTTATAAAAGCAACTGCGTGCGACTCTTACTTAAAGATACGTGATCTATTCAGTAGTATGGTGAAATTTATCGCGGCATAAAGAAATATATTGCCTTTATTATCAGAATGTTCAACAAGTTAAATGGGGTGGCGTAAATCTTTAAGATAATGAACACCCATACATTTTAAAGGGCTATGATCTTTTTTATTATTGCAGCGACTTTAGCAATACTGACGACACTAATAACTGACATTGTCAATCTTAATTTAGAGCGATGTAAGGAAACAACTGTATTTTTTAAAGGGCAAGAATAAGAAATAAAAGAGAGTGGTGAGGTAGAAAATGAATTACTCCAAAAGTAATTATGCTACAGGTATTTTAATGATTATCATGACACTTTTGCTAGTTGTATCATTTTTAATCGCGAGTACCAGTTATTTTAATACTAAGGAAATCAGGTCATTAATTTCACAATGTCAGGAAAACGGCGGGGAAGAAACATTAGAAATACATAGTAATCTCACAAGCAAATATTCCTTTGAGTGTAGAGAATTAACAAATGGATGAAATTAACGGGGAAGGTCACGCACAAATGGGGTCCGATAATAAATTGATTCTTATATGTAAAGTTTTGACTAAGGAAGATAGATAAAGGTGATCGGTCTTGCAGTGGAGAGATAAGATTATGATTGGTATAGCAATGACTCTGTTGGTAGCTATGTCGATTGTCATTGTCTTTGGCGGTATAGTTTTTGGTCTAGCAAGCTTTATCTCTTTACTTGGTGTTTCGTATGAATCAATTGGATCTTTACTGTGGTTCATCTTCTTCTGTTTTTTGGTTGGCATGTTCTTTGAAATAATAGAGCAGGTCACTTTATTTTTTATAGCGAGATCAAAAGCACACAGTAAAGAAAAATGGATTTGGATAGCTTTAATTAAATTCATCTTAAGCTGGATTGTGATACATATTGTCAATGCATCCATGACAACAGTCGTTTTATCAGGCGTAGCAGAATTCTTAACTGAACTACTTATAGTAAGCATAGACATAGTGTTTGATGATAAAAAGTTACAATACAGTTGAATGAAGCGTATATTTATTATCCATTTAAGGAGGAATGAAATGGATGATTTTATTGAATCCTAAAGAGTATGCAAAGGTTTGTAGATGTTCATTAGAATTAGCTACTAAAAGATGGTCATATTTCGAAAACCTGTATAGAAAACATCTTGAAGCTGTTTGCCCTACCTGCAATGCTACAAGCGGTAATTTATGCTTTTTCGACAATGATAAAATAGATGAGAACAATATAGTCTATATTCGTTGTGGAAATTGCAAAGAAACATTTAATTGTAAGGATATAAGATTACGTGATTGGCGAGCTGGAACGGGATTGCTCGATCAGGTATTAGATGTAATCAAGTACGGTGATTCGTCTGTAATGGGATTTGCTTATGATGATTTGTCAGAAGAAGAGTGGTTTCAATTTGTAACGGATTCAACGAATAAATTATATAATGATGACTTGTAAATGGATAGATTTAAGCTAACGCGGCGATTGCTTCATAAGTAATCACATATGTTCTAATAGGTGCTATTGTGAAAAAATGAAATTCAATATTCTATAGGTTAAATACATACTAGATAAGGAGATCACATGCAAACGATAGCACATTTAGTAAAGAAGCCGTGGTTCCTAGGAAGTCTAGTGGTTATTTTTGTATCTGTTATCTTATGGAACATTCCGATTGAGAAAAGGAAATATGGACTTTCTCAGAGTGGTTTAGTAACAGATTACACCGGATTACTTCCTGAGCGCATTGAAAGAGTGGTTCGAGCGGAAAATCGCAGTGATTTGCAAAGAATTGTAAAACAAGCAAATGAGGATGGACAACAAATTGCTATTGCTGGATTGCAGCATTCACAAGGTGGCCATACGTATTACAAAAACGGAGTGGTCCTGGATATGCGGACATTCAATCGTATACTGGAAATAGATGAACGGCAAAAAACAGTTCGTGTAGAAGCAGGAGCAACTTGGGAAGATGTGCAAGAGGCCATACAACCTATTGGATTGGCCTTGAAAGTGACGCAATCTCAATCGATTTTTACAATAGGTGGTTCTCTATCTGTCAATGCACATGGTCGGGATATCCGCTTTGGTTCAATGGCAGAAACGGTAAAGGCAATGACGATCATTACCCCTGAAGGTGAAATCAAGACCGTGACCCGAGAGGATCCAGATGAATGGATGAAGTACATATTTGGTGGCTATGGATTGTTTGGCGTGATAGTAGATGTGACAGTAGAATTAACGGAAAACCAGCTATATACGATCCAAACAGAGAAATTGAAAATGAGTGCGTATGCCTCCTATTTTGACCGGTTATTAAATGATCAACATACGGCCATGCACTATGCGAGAGTGAGTGTAGCACCGAACTCCTTTTTAGATGAAATGTATGTCATTAATTATAATCATACAGAAAAACAAGATTTTACTACTGGGTTAAAAAAAGAACAAAGCGTTCGATTAACTAAGTTAGCACTTGATATTGGACGGCATGGCGGCGCTTTAGAAAATCTTTTTTGGGGAACACAAAAGCGCTACATTGCTTCCCTCAATGGGAAAGAGATTACCCGAAATAATGCGATGCGTTCGGAATCTACGTTTATGGAATATACGAAGCCCGGTCGGGTGGAAGTATTGCAGGAATTCTTTGTTCCCGTTCATGGTTTTGAGGCCTATATGAAGGATTTGAAGAATGTAATTCCAGTCAATGATAAACATGATGACTTTAAAATCCATAATATCACCATTAGATACGCTGCCAAAGATCAGTTTACAACACTCAACTATGCCAAAGAGGATATGTTTGGCTTGGTTGTTTTAATGCAACATGGGTTAAAAGAGGAGCAGATATCGGAAGCGACGTCTCTCATCCAAAACTGGACCAATCTAACATTAGAGCATGGAGGAACGTATTATTTACCTTACTATCGTTATCAGACGAAAGAACAGTTCAGGCGTTCTTATCCTCAGTGGAATACATTTGCAGATGAAAAATTACGTAGAGATCCACATAACGTTTTCCAGAATATGTTTTACGACTATTATGTAAAATGAGGGAGCGCAGCATGAATCATAAGAGTACGCGCTATTTACCGCTTATCGTTACAGTCGGTCAGGTGGTTATTTTTCCATATTATATAATTTGGCTGAAAGAGGTCTCTTTGACATTTACTTTATTTGCCTGGTTCTTTGCTGCATTTTCTTTTGCAGCTGCTTGTGGATATCGAATCGCGCAGACGAGAAAGAATAAGGATCGTTCTTATATCGCAATCATTTACGCGGGTATGGGGATCGTGTATGTAAGTATAGGCGGTATAAAGTATTCGTCTGACATTCTCCCCTATGTGGTACTTTTATTGCAGGTTATTCTTGGACTCTTACAAGGGTACTTTCGTGCTTGGCATGCTGAGCAAGATACCTACCATTTACATGCGATTCATCATTATTTGATTGTTGGTTGTGCGATGATAGGTTTCAGCTTCGTTAAAATCATATCTCCTGTTGTCTTTATTACTACTTTTGGGATTTTGATGTGTATGTGTGCTGTGTGGACCCTTGTCATAAATGAAAAGGAAGAGGTCGTTATTCCCCGGAAATGAGTTTTACAGTGCTCGCTAAGGTGGATTCCTTTAACGGATGCTTTTCTAGAATAAAAAATACTTACATTTTCGGGAAGTACATGGGAACATGTTTAAATGAAATCCGAAAACCAATGAATTTGCCTGTATTAAGAAAATGTATAAACTCGATTTCCATATTTATCGTAGGAATAATTTTAGGCGAGCTCTCCAAAGTACTGGATGAAACTGCGAGTAATTCGTTGCCGTCTTTTCTTGAAATTTTAGATTTACGTAATTTCTTTTAGGGATTACTGTAGTTATTTTCGCGTTGCAACAGGGGATCTAAAATAGATTAAACAATGAAGACGAAGTATATGAGCTATTACATTCATGGATGCATATCTGGAAGTCGAGCTGCATCAAAATCGGGGCGGGGAATAATATGCTGATTAGCTTGATGCAAGGTCGTGGAACTGGATATAGCGGTGTCATTTGCTTTTCAAAAAAATTTACGGATAGTTCTTCTGTATTATACTGACGATCGAAACTCTTTGAAGTAAATAAGATGTTCGATCAATAAAAAACATCAACAAAGTCTAATAGCTTCATTGATGTTTTACTTTATATCGATATCTCTTAAACGTTTCGCTGCGTGTTTATATACCTCATCATTTCTACGCTTCCCGATTGAAATAATTTCTGCGATTTCAGCTTGGTTTCCTACTATTCTAAAGACAATTCGGATTCCGATCTTCCTGAACTTAATCTTTTTGCAACCAGCTAAATTTGAGCCGGCTTTGTTAGATAGTTCATCTCCAATTTCATCTGCTCGTATTCTGATTTTCGCAAGAGCAAGATCTACATACTTTTTCTCAGAACCGTCTAATTTCAGATAATCTTTTTTTGCATCTTCTATGAAGATAATCTCAAATTCTTTAGCCATAACTCATTCGAACAATTCTTCATCAGAGATGGAATTCGGATCGATTTGTTGGAATTCGGCATAATTGTCTGATCCCATCACCTCACGGATAGGGAATCGGTGCTGTGGGTTTAAATCGGCCTTTTTAATGCGTTCAGATAGCTGAAGATCGTAGAATAATTCACGTAAGCTCTCTAATTCCATATACATCTTTTCGTAGTCCTCATAACTTTGTATTACTGAATCAATATTGTTGTTTTGAGAAATGAATTGAGGTTTGCTTTTTGCATTTCGGCGAACTTCTGCAAATCGTTTCACAGCATGTGAAGCAGAAATTACTTGGTCTTTGTTGAATTGCGGTTTCTCCATAACAATCCGCCCCAATCGTATCATCTCCTTTATAGTATGTCTCAATTACATAAAAGTATACATTAAAATACATCATATGTACATTGATATTGTGTGTAATACTATACATAGTATATTACATAACTTTTTTAGAAAGTATGAAACTCTCATCTTTTGTATAGTGGGTAAAGAAGAATAAAAGGTATATTTATACTACGTAAAACACGCCGCAATGTTTAAGTAAATTATTTTTTCGTCCCCAAGGAACTTTAGGAAAAGCTAATTCAAGAAATAGCTTTATTTTAAGTCACTGATGCGATGACTAGCGCCAGTCACTTATTAATTGTTACCGCTAAACTGCTTAGGTTCTAATCAAGTAGCGGTAACTATGTCGATTATGATTCAGTATTTGTAGTAGAGAAACAATCATGAAAATTTCATAAATTTTAAGGGGATACCGACTCTATTTAGCTTAGTCGATATTCCCTTTTTATTACAGTCTTCGGTGTAAGTTAATAGCGTAACAGATTGGCTAATGTTAGATTATTTAAAATCATACTTGACGAATAGGGATTAAGGGGATAAAGTGTAAACTATATCAAAATCTACAATAATATAAAAATAGAAGGGGATGGAAAGATGAATACTTTTTTACTTATTGTGAACATTGCGGGTCTATTGTTGCTCGTAGGCTTGTTATATAGAATGAATCGTAAAAAGGTTTCATTTTCAAAACGCGTTTTTACGGGGCTTGGACTCGGGATTGGCTACGGACTTATATTACATTTCGCATATGGAACAGAATCTGAGATCCTCAAGCAGTCGATGCCATGGTTTAACCTAATAGGTGGCGGCTATGTTAAATTACTGCAAATGATCGTGATGCCACTTGTATTTATTTCCATATTGGCAGCCTTTACGAAAGTGACCATTGGAAAAAACTTTGGGAAGATGGCGGCTACGATTTTAGGTATGCTCGTGGGTACAACCGCGATTGCCGCGATTGTAGGAATTTCAGTTACGCTTCTATTTGGACTGGACGCATCTGAAATTGTACAAGGAGAAGCAGAAGCGGCACGTGGGCTTTCGATGGAAGAAAACTACGAAACTGTAGCCGATCTTTCGTTGCCTGACAAGCTCATTGATTTACTACCTGCTAATCCTTTCCTAGATTTCACAGGGGCACGTCCAACTTCAACCATTGGGGTCGTTATTTTTGCGGCGTTCCTTGGGTTTGCCTACTTAGCGATTACAAGAAGAGATGAAGAAAATGCGGTAACAGTGAAAAAAGGAATTGATGCGATTTACGCATTGATCATGGGTGTTGTACGAATCGTTCTGCGTTTGACGCCATATGGTATTTTGGCGATTATCGCTCGAACTGTAGCGACGTCTGACTTTATGGCAATTTACAGTCTCGGGAAGTTTGTCTTTGCTTCTTATGTCGCCTTAGTGGTGATGTTCGGTATTCACTTGCTCATTATTACACTATCGGGATTAAACCCAGTGACGTATGTGAAAAAAGCAGGAGAAGCGTTGATATTTGCTTTCACATCACGCTCAAGCGCGGGCACATTACCGTTAACGATTCATGCACAAACAAACCGCTTAGGTGTACCTGAAGGGATCGCAAACTTTTCTGGTTCATTTGGTTTATCCATCGGGCAAAATGGCTGTGCAGGAATTTACCCAGCGATGCTCGCTGTCATGATTGCTCCATCAGTAGGTCAAAATCCACTTGACCCAACATTTTTAGTCACATTAATTGCAATCGTAGCAGTTAGCTCATTTGGTGTAGCTGGTGTTGGGGGAGGCGCGACATTTGCCGCCATTCTTGTCTTATCGGCACTAAATCTTCCAGTCGCACTCGCGGGGTTATTGATTTCTGTTGAACCATTGATTGATATGGGTCGTACTGCTGTAAACGTCAGTGGCTCGATGACAGCAGGTGTCACAACAGCCCGCGTGACGGGTGAACTGGATACGGATATGTATAATGAATCACTTGAAAAACAAACAGTAGAAGCTTAAGTTTAAAAAATCCCGCAGGAGACAGCATCGTCTCCTGCGGGATTTTTTTGATCGAATTAATATCCGATTAGAACACTAAGTGGAACTGGATATAGCGGTGTCATTTGCTTTTTTAAAAACTGGATAATTCTGCTATACTAATAGAAAAATAAGATTAGGTTCACAGTTAGACAATAGGGCCAGATTATGATTAATTGAAATAAAAAAGTGGGTGAATCTAGTGGTGAACAATAGTATTGAAAATGTTAAAACTCATAAAAAGTTTGGATTGGGATCATTGTCGTTATTGTTATTTATATTGGGTATATTATTTTCTGTCTCTTTTGGAAAATACGATGCTATTGGCGATTATATTTTGCGTTTTATGAGTGTAAAACCTTGGTCAAACGGTAATACGGGTTTGCATTATACAGTATTTTATTCTCTTGCTTTTTATATACCAGCCTTAATTATTGGGTATAAATTCAAAAGTGATTGGGGAGCAAAAGTAGGTAGAATTTTGTCAACGATTTTGGTTGTTTCTATTCTGGTAACACTATTGTTTTTTGAAGTTATTCAAATCTTTCAGTATTCGGGGGCTGGTTATGGCACAATATTTAATTCCGAACACTTAGTTGATCTTCGCTACAGCCGGCGACTCTGGGAGGATCAGCGAGAGCCGTAACGAAGAACGGCTTTTGCGAGTGAAGCGTAGCGGGAAGGAGCACATCTTTGCATTGACAGGTGAAACACCTAGCGAGCGAAGTGAGGAGTGTGGTTCACCGCCCGCCCTCCGGAACGCGTCCGGCTGCAGCGCAGATCAACGGGTTCCAACCACTATCTCGACTTTGAGCACAAATGTGGGCAAGCAACGTAAAATCCAAGTAACGTCTATCGTCATGTTCATTGCGCGATAGGGAAAACATTTTACCAAAGGAGAATACCATGAAAAACTTCACAAAATACTTTTGGTCTTCATTACTAGTAATACTGTTCTTAACTTGTTGCAGTTCCACTCCCGATCAGCCAAGTGAAGATGTATTCCAATACAAAGGATCATTTATTGGCGATAACAGTGCAGTAATTCATATAATCGAGCAACTGCGTTACGCTGAGCAGTTTGAAGAAGTTTCGCTTGAAACCAAAACAGAACCGTATGGTATGACGATCCAGTATGAAAATATGGATGCGGCGATGGGAGAAAGGGATTATAAAGAGACAGCGGTTTATAATGCAAGCTATTTATTCACGCTCATTGATAATGCGGAGTGGGTGGATTTTGATTTTGGAAACTACACCTATGAAATCAACAAATCGGAATTGCAGGACTGGTATGGCAAAGAGTTAAACGACTTTACAAATAAAGAAGAATTGGATGTTTTCATTCAAGAAAAGTTACAAGAAGACAGTGAAATGCAACAGCTGTTTGTGAAATAAAAATCGGAAAATTCGTCATTGAAAGAACAATGTAATATGTAACAAAAATCCATCATTCTATGGTATACTTGCAGAAAAAATCAGGCATATTTGGAGATGGACAACTATGATACGATTTGAAAATGATTATACGGAAGGCGCGCATACGCGAATTCTGCAACGATTGATCGAAACAAATGAAGAACAAACGCCGGGATACGGTATGGATGAACACTGCGAGAAAGCTAGAGAGTATATTCGTAAAGAGTGTGAAGCGAAAGAGGCAGATGTTCACTTTTTAGTAGGAGGCACTCAAACAAATACTACGATCATCGCGTCGATTTTACGTCCGTACCAAGGCGCAATCGCTGCCGAGAGTGGACATATTGCGACGCATGAAACGGGCGCTATTGAATCTACTGGACATAAAGTGCTTACTGTACCTAGCGAGGACGGGAAAATTACAGCGGAGCAAGTGAAAGAGTTAGTGGATGCTCACTGGAATGACGCGAGCCCGGAGCATTGTGTACAGCCAGGTCTCGTATACATTTCAAACCCTACAGAAAATGGAACGACCTATACTAAAGCGGAATTGGAAGCTTTGAGTAAAGTGTGTGGAGAATGCGAGTTGCCATTAGTACTGGACGGTGCCCGACTTGGGTATGGTTTGGCTTCGGTTGATAATGATATTACGTTAGCGGATTATGCACGACTATGTGATGTATTCTATATTGGCGGAACGAAAGTTGGTGCGTTGTTTGGTGAAGCGGTCGTCATTACCAATGATTCATTGAAAAAGGATTTCCGGTATTTTATCAAACAAAGAGGCGGCTTGCTCGCTAAAGGAAGACTGTTAGGCATCCAGTTTGAAACGTTGTTCGAAGATGGTTTGTACTATGAAGTCTCGAAACATGCTGTGGAAATGGCGTTGATTCTCCGACAAGCATTTGTGGAGAACGGATTTGCATTACGTTTTGATTCAAAAACTAATCAGCAATTCCCGATCTTGCCAGAGTATGTCATGACAGAGCTGAGTAAAAAGTATTCATTCACTTTCTGGGAAAAGGTCGATGCAACTCATAGTGCGGTTCGTTTTTGCACAAGTTGGTCTACTAAGAAAGAACATGTCGACATGCTCGTGAACGATTTGCATCGGCTATGTATTACATCTTACTAGTAGCTGGTTAATGTTGAATTACGGTAGAGAGTAAAATGAAATGTACTCTAGTTAGGGAGGTTCGTTTATGAATACGGAAAGTATATTAATTGTAGCACTCGCTTTAGCAAGTGTAGGATTCTTATTGCTGATCCTAGGGCAAGCCAAACAAATTAGAGTATTGAAGGAAGAGATTCAGAGATTGCGTCCCGTCGAAAGTCAGGATGAATTAATCGTCGTTGCACAGGAAAAATTAAAAACTCTCGGTGTCGTAAAAACGGTGAAGTACTTGCGGGAGTATAAAGGCATGTCGATGGTAGATGCCAAGCGACTTGTGGATACTATTAAAGAATAACTATTGTGTTGTTTGCGAGACCTTACCAGTTTTTTGGTGAGGTCTCTTTTTGTGATGGTATGACCCCCGAGAGCATGAGGCAATGAATCTCCTTAAAGTGATGAATTATCCATCGGCTTATCCGTACTTTTCGAATCTAGAGCGGGATGAATAGGTTCGTTTATTCATAAAGTCAAAGGGAATAGATAACCAACTACCTTATGGAAAAGAGGGAAAGCAGATGAAGCAGTTTTTGCAGTTGGTTAGCATAGGCATTGTCAGTGGTGCCGTTTTGGCGCTACTCCTGTTTGGCGTATGGGTCGTAACCGGAAATGAAGCGTATGTTTTACTGTATAATGTAGACTACTTCCCCATCATTCATGTCTTTTCGGATGTCGCTTGGTTCGGCATCGTCTTTCACTTCGTTTTTTGTATCGCCAGTGTATTGGGGCTGTTTTACCTATTGAAGTTTTTCAAATGGCAATACAATATGTGGCCGTATGTGGTTGTGTACACAGCGGGAAGCGGTGTGTTGTATTTCCTTACCTTGCTGACTGACCGGCCGCCAGCAGCGGATGACGGCATGGCATGGTTGTACTGGACAGGAAGTCATTTGATATACGGTGTGCTCGTTGCTAGCCTGGTCACGCGATACGTCGACCGTGGTCGTGTGTAGCGGGTGTGGGGTTCAATTAGTTGGAAAAGACAATAAGTTGGATGAACTTACGGGAATCCATGGTATATTTACTACACCACATAAGTAGGCGCAAACGCTTAGTATCCAACTCCTGTTTTACTTTCAAATGGGAAGGGATACTATTTATTTTACGGGCTTAGCACTTTTCAAGGATAAATACCCTAAGCCAAACGTAAAGTAGATAGATCGTGTGTATACGTTTGGTATTCTCACTTGCGTCGCGTCGAAGTCATTTTTCCAAAAAAGGAGCCTGTACATGAATCTCATTCAAGGACTAATCAGCTTTATCTTGCACATTGATGAGCATCTAGTCGATATCATTCAAATTTTTGGCGGTTGGTCGTACGTCATCTTATTTTTAATCGTTTTTATTGAAACCGGTGTAGTGATATTTCCATTTCTACCTGGTGACTCTTTGCTGTTCGCAGGTGGTGCATTTGCGGCGTTAGATGCATTTAATATTTGGTGGCTTGTCGCGGTCTTCTTCGTTGCAGCTGTCCTTGGTGATACAGTGAACTACCATATTGGACGTAAAGTGGGGATGTCGATTTCTCCCGGCAGTTGGCTAGGGAAAGTGATAAACCAAGAGAAAATGAGAGCTGCAGAGACGTTCTTTAATACGCATGGTGGAAAAACTATCTTGATTGCCCGCTTTATGCCGTTTGTCCGGACATTCGCTCCGTTCGTTGCGGGCGCGAGCCGCATGAATTATCGGTACTTTGCTTTCTATAATGTCGTTGGAGCGGCATTTTGGGTAGGTCTATGCACGATGCTAGGGTATTTATTCGGCAATATTCCTGTTATTAAAGAGAACTTTTCCACGGTGTTGCTTGCAATTATCTTTTTATCTGTCCTGCCTGCATTAATCGGTGTGGTGAAAAGTAAATTGAGCAGGCAAGCTGTACGATGAGAAAGGTCGATTGTTTTATCATAGTGAGTCAATAAATATCTATGCATTCCTAGTTAGTTGACATATAAGGCGGTTCAATTTATAGTGAGCCTATACTAATATACGAACACTTCCGTTAAGGGGAGTAGCTATCACAGTAAAAGTCGTCAATACAGGATGGGAATCCTCGGCTTTACTGGCAACTTACGTTGTTTGCGAGACCTTGCCAATTATTTGGTGAGGTCTCTTGTGATTTTTACAGAGATATCAAATCCACTAATTGGTTTTGATGTCTCTTTTTTGTTTTTAAAATTATTGGAGGTTACGCTTTGAGTATATATCAGGAACTTGTGGAATCGATCGTCGTGAATCAAAAGAATCGTCTAATGGACTTTCATCCATCTCTGCAGCTTATCGGAACAGGGAGAAGTGCGTTTGTATTTCGAATTCAATCCTCGAACAAGGCGATTAAAGTTTTCTTTCCAAATTTCGTCTACATTGCGAAGGAAGAGGCTGAGATTTATCTAGTACTCAAGGATATTCATTATTTTCCACGTATTTATGAAGCAGGCACGAATTATTTAGTGATGGATTACGTGGAAGGAGATACGCTTTTTGATTGCCTGACAAATGGGCGGCTGATTACAGACGCACATATTAAAGAAATCGACTATGCTTTATCGTTAGCATCCGACGCAGGGTTGAATCCGTCAGACATTCATTTGCGAAATATATTGATCACGCCTGACGATCAAATCAGACTGATCGACGTGGCGCGGTATAGACAGCAAAAAGATTGCAGGCAGTGGAGTGATTTGAAAAAAGCTCATCGCCAATTTTATCAAAAACATTTCTTTTGGAAGAAAGTCCCGAGCTCGTTTTTGAATGGTGTAGCGTACTTGTATAAAAAGGGACTCATCCCATCGTATCGGTTATGAAGAATGCACACGTTACGAGTTTTAGTGTTTTATAAACAAAGAAGGGACCGAATTCACAATGGATTCGGTCCCTTTATATATTCAATAGGTGACCCAGCTTAATCCCGTCGTTCCTTCGCCTGCATGCACGGCCACACAAACACTAAGTGAAACGACTTGAACGTGTAATGTCGGAAATTCTTTTAGTAGCTCGTTCTTCCATATGTTAGCGTCCTGTGGATTATGACAATGAATAACCGCTACTTCTGGTACAGAACCTTTTTCCATATCGGAACGGAGTAGGGAAGTAACATGTTTTTTTGCCCGCTTCATGGACCGTACTTTTTCCGTCATCACGGCTTTTCCGTTCTCAAAACTAATGAGAACTTTTATGTTCAGCAAATTACTTAAAAATGCTTGTGTTCCTGAAACGCGACCACTTTTATGCAATTGGCCTAGACTACCTGGGATAAACGATAACTTAGAATTTGCAGTCATCGCAGTAAGGGCTTCCACGACTTCTTCTGGTCCTTTACCTTCTGCAAACAGTTCATTCCCCATCTCAATCATTTTGACCATCGGAAAGGAACCGATTTTCGAATCAATAGGGTACACAGGGAAGTCTGTCATTTTTGCTGCGGATTGAGCGCTTTCAAATGTACCTGAAAGTCCACTGGATAAATGCACGGCAATAGCAAAGTCATATCCTTCTGTCTGCAGTTTTTCATATAAAGTAGTCATCTCACCAATTGTAGGTTGTGAGGTTTTAGGTGAACCTTTTGCAGCGCGTAATTTATCATAAAACTCGTCTTCTGTAAGATCCAGTGATTCCCTATAGCATCGATCTTCAAACACTAGGCCAAGAGGAAGTACAGATACATGATGTCGTTGAATAAAAGCCTCATCTACTTGTGCTGCCGTATCCGTAATCCAAGCTATTTTCTTCATTATAAATTTCTCCTCAAACTACAAATTTCGTATATGAACTAGCGAACTTCTATCCATAACTTACACTACGGATTAGCCAGGACCTAGTGATAATTGTCATATCTTGTCGAATTAATGTGTTTGCTGTCATAAATTGAACATATGTTTAGAGAGGAGAATGAATCGAAGTGTAGGAATTAACGAAGAATCCCATGGACGTGGTTTGTGGATAGTGTAATTTACCATCTGTAAGGTAATAACGGGTTCATCTATAAAACAATAGCTGTCAAAAAGATCGCTATCCTCGTTTTCACTATTCGACTGCCGTTGAAATGAAAGGATCGCATACTTTTATAACCTCCAGTTCCTACTGCGTATATCTAGTACTGTAGTAAATTATATCATCCACGACGATTGGAACATATGAGCGGTACTTTTTGCATACATGCGCCTACACGGATTTTTATGATGAATACTATGCTGTAACAAGGAATAGATTACTAATAAGATGTAACTCGATCACTTCATTATGTTCGCAATTTGAGTAGTAAATACACTTAAAATAGCTGAAGGGGCGTGTGAAATGAGTATCCTTTTGTATTTAATAATTGGCGGTGTGATTGGTTGGTTTGCTAGTCTACTCATTGGAAAAAGTGTTCCAGGTGGTATTGTGGGGAATATGATTACGGGAATTATAGGTGCGTGGATTGGCGGCAATTTATTAGGCAGCTGGGGCCCGCGTTTAGGAGACTATTATGTCGTCCCTACTATCGTAGGCGCGTTGATTTTTGTCATTGTCGTCAGTTACATTCTGAAAGCGACGCGGAAAAGACGGTAACTAGATGGGCTACCCGCTTTGTCGAGCGGGAGCCCTTTTTCTATTGATTGAAATCTGTCGTGCAAGAGGATGTTTATTCTTTGTGAGTATCTGCAAAAATGATCATCGCTTCGCACATGAATTGTGCCAAACCTGCACCAAATTGATCGATATTCGTCGTGAAGCGTTCGTCTGCTATATACATATGCCCTAACCCTTTGAACGCTTCCAATGTGTAGTGATGACCAGTATGCGTATTCAAAAACTCATACCATTCTGTAATAGCTGTTTGTGCTTCAGTGGATTCAGGCGGTGTGTTTTTGAGCTGTGCCAATTTCCGGTAGATGTCATTCATCTTTTCTCCGACGGCTGTATTTTTGAATGCGGTGTTTGATTGTTCGATCGCCTTTGCTCCCCATAATTTCCGTGCTTCTTCTTCATATGGGTTTTGACTGAAATTAAATCCTTTAAACTTCTCTTCATTCGACATGTCGATCTCTCCTTTTAGATAGTGTGTAGTTTTATCGATGGTCGCAATCATTTGATCGATCCGGTCGCGTTTCTCAAGCAATAGTTTTCGATGCAGCTGAAGAGCTTGCTGGCGGTCAAATGACGGATCGCTGAGAATTTCCTTGATTTCTTTCAGAGGAAAGTCCAGTTCTTTGAAAAAAAGTATTTGCTGCAACGTCTCGAGATTCTGTTCGGAGTAATAGCGATAACCCGTGTCTGTGGTTTCCTCGGGTGTCAGCAATCCGATTTCATCGTAGTGATGAAGTGTGCGCACGCTAATACCGACTAATTCCGCGACTTGCTTTACCTTCATTTTCATTATCAGCACCTCCTTATTATGTAGTATAAAGTGTGACGTAACGTGAGGGTCAATACATGTAGTAGAGTTTTTAAAAAGTAGTGCTGAGAAAATCATAGAGTAATCAGATAATTTATGGGATAATGAGGTAATGAAGAGGGGGTTTCGTAATGGATCATCGATTTCCGATCGGAGACTTACACGTTCCTGAACAAGTGACGTTGGAAGATATTCGAAAGTGGTTACTAGAAATTGAAAGCTATACAACTCGATTGAGGGGAACTGTAGATTCATTGAATGACGAAGAACTAACTAATACGTATCGCGAAGGTGCGTGGACAGTTCGTCAATTGGTGCATCATATTACAGACTCGCAGTTGACTATGTATCAGCGATTAAAGCTTGCGTTAACAGACGACCATCCAACAGCACCTGCTTTCGATCAAGAGAAGTGGGCTGTACTCCCTGACACCGAGCTATCGGTGGAGCCTTCCATTAAGATGCTCGAAGGGATCAATGAGCGTATTGTCGCGTTAGGCAATAGTCTGACAGAAGAGCAACTGCAACGAACATTTATTCATCAAATAAACGGAGAGATTACAGTAGCGAAAAAGATCGCGAAGTTGGCTTGGCATGAAGCGCATCATTTAGCACATATTGAGATCGCTTTGGCGAAATAATGGAAGATGTAGTGAACGGCTTATCGAACTTCGGTAAGTCTTTTTACATTTTTCCTCAATAGTTATAAGATACGAAGTGCATGGAAAACAGAAGGTTATGGATGTGAGAGAGATGAAAATGACTAGAATAGTAGTGCTGGTATCTTGGCTAGTGGCCAGTATTCTATTTGGCCTGCTGACGAAGCTTTTGGACTCTGTCCCTTTCTTTGGAGATGTCTTCACTCGAATGGGGATTTGGGTATTGATCGCGACGTGTATTGCGGCATACAGTAAAACGGCTATGCGTGCAGCGATTCATACGTTGCTATTCTTTCTGGGAATGCTGACCGGCTATTATCTGTATTCAGCCTATTTATTTGGCGTATATTCGACGAATGATATGAAGTATTGGGGCTTTGTAGCAGTTTTCACGCCATTTCTTGCAATGATTGTCTGGTATGCGAAACATGGCAGAAGTTCAGCTTATATTTTACCTGCGTTGCCTATGGGATTGATGTTGAGTCTCTCACTTGGAATCGGGTTGTTTTATGTGGATGTGAATTATTTGGCAGAACTCATCATGTACATTATGTTGTGCGTGATATTCTATCAAACACCTAAACAACTTTCTATCGTAATAGTTCTTTCTATTGTGGTCACATGTATAATCGAATTGACACCGTTGAACTGGTTTTTGTGTTTTGAGTTGTCTGAATTATAATATGGTTAGTACTAGTTTTCAAGAAATGGTCTTGTGCACGTGAACCAGTGGGTGTTTACAAGTTATGCGACTATCAATAGATGAAAAGTCCACGCTGGATTATCCGAAGTGATTAAATGGAGGTTTACTGATGGTGAAAGTTGTAGTGATATTTCTCCTAGCCGGCTTGGCCGAAATTGGCGGAGGGTATTTGATTTGGCAATGGCTGCGCGAAGGTAAATCTGCGATGTTTGGCTTATTCGGCGGCATTGCATTAATTGTATATGGCGTGGTGGTCACATTCCAGACATTCCCGTCTTTTGGCAGAGTGTATGCAGCGTATGGAGGAGTGTTCGTTTTTCTATCTGTATTATGGGGATGGGGAATTGATAAAAAAACCCCTGATTTGTACGATTTCATAGGGGCGGGTATTTGCCTGATTGGTGTGTCTGTCATATTGTTTGCACCGAGATCATAATCAAATGAAGGATAACATTTTATAAGGGGAGGACAAGAATATGACGCAAAATGAAATGTTCCATATCGGAAAGCAAGCACTAGAAGCCCAGTCTTTCAGCAAACTGTTAGGTACTGAATTGATGGAGTTTAAACCAGGTGAAGTCGTTCTGGAAGTTCCCATCACGGAACATGTATTGCAGCAACATGGCTTTGTGCACGGTGGGGTCATTGGTTATGCAGCTGATAACGCATTGACCTTTGTAGGCGGCTCCGTTCTGGGCCCTAACGTATTGACGGCAGAATACAAAATCAACTATATACGGCCCGCTGTTGGTGAAAAGTTAATTGCCCGGGCGACAGTTATTTCAGCAGGCAAGCGGCAAGCCGTATGCCGTTGTGATGTTTTTTCCGTCAAAGATGGAGAAGAGAAGATGTGTGCCGCAGCCCAAGGGACCATTATGACAGCTATAGCCGAATAATGAAATGCCTAACCGAAGACAAAACGCACCTAGTAGTTGGCAGGTGCGTTTTGTGTCGTTTCACTCTTATACACATGAACATCTGAAGTGGATGGAATGTTGGTCTGTTGCCGTTTCGCTGAGTGATACCAGCTTCTAAACAATAGAATGATCAACACAAGATCCACCGCATCGCCTCCGTAATACATAAGCATAGCTCCTACACGCGCTTCTTCAACAGGTACACCGGCAGGCGGATAGGCATATAGGAATTTTGATAGAATTCCGTGTCCCGCAAGAGCCACAATAAAGACTACAGTGCGGTAGCGGTAACTATAGCGGTGAGATACAGGATCGATGTATAAAAGAGAAATGGTAAATAAATATCCCGCAACGAACACGTGCACATGGATCAAGATATGCAGCCAAAGATGGTGGTGCATGGCCGCAAACAAACCCGTCGTATATAACAGCCACAGTCCGCCGATGTTCAGAATGGATGCAGTGACGGGATGTGTATAGAACCCTGCGAGTCGGCTTTTTAGCAAGTAGGTTACTTTACGTGCCTGCCGAACGGGTAGTGTCCGCAGCAATAACGTCATGGGAGCAGCGAGCGCCAACAGAAGGGGGCCGAGCATGCCGAGCAAGAGATGGCCCAACATATGCCATGTGAAAGAATCATGTGACAGGTCGGCAAGCGGTCCGACGACAGCACTTGCTGAGGCTACTACACCCGCTACCCACAACACGATCCGTCTCCGTGGCCATTTTCGCAAACGTCTTTGCCGATTGGAATGAAAGACAGCGACTCCATATAATAGGATGGCGAGAACCGCAGAAATCCCAAATAGCCAATCGGTTACACTGATATATGAATCATGTGGCATGAAGCATCAGCCTTTCCGCCGAGCGGGCATCCCGTTGCGCGGACTTGATGAGCAACAGACCGATCACAATCATCAAAATCGCAGAACCGTTCCAAATGATATCATACGGAACAATGTCCACGTTATAACGAATCTGATGAATGCGCATGACCTTGTGTTGAATAGTTCCATCATATAATTGAAACGCTCCGCCCCCGAGTAACTTGCCACCCCAGAACATCTTATGCCATAACGCATTTCTTCTGCGCAAATCCGCTACCAAATACAAACCGCCCACCGTCGCAAACCAGCTGAACGCATGAAACAAACCATCCGACACCAAGCCAACCGCCACGGTAGATTTATCATAAAACTTGTGCCAATGCAGCAATTGATGGAACAGTGTCTCATCCAAAAACGCCACAAACCCAAGGCCGAATAATATGCCGGCCCATAGATTTCTCTTCTGATAACTTTTTCGATTCGTCCAGTTTTTCACTTGTAACTCAGCCATATTTCACCCGCTCCCTTCCTTATGTATGTAGTGTTCCCTGAGGGTGCGGCATTTAAAACCTGTTGTGTGGATGTTAGACGGGGGATGAACTGGGGGCTTATAGAGCGGGTAGACGTCCTCATAGAGCGCTTTTCGAAGAAGTATGATCGGATCTCCGTTGACTATGAGCCAAAACGTGTCCTTATAGAGCGGATAGACAGACTCATAGAGCGTTCTCCTTAGAAGTATGATCGGACTTAGGTTGCCTATGATCGGAAACGTGTCCCGATAGAGCGGATAGACAGACTGATAGAGCGCTCTCCGCAGAAGTATGCTCGGATGCCGGTTGACTATGAGCGGAAATGTGTCCCGATAGAGCGGATGAACGGCCTCATAGAGCGCTTCCCGCAGCAGTATGATCGGATACTCGTTGACTATGAGCGGAAATGTGTCCCGATAGAGCGGCTGAACGTCCTCATAGAGCGCTTCCCGCAGAAGTATGCTCGGATGCCCGTTGTCTATGAGCGGAAACGTATTCCGATAGAGCGGATAGACGTCCTCATAGAGCGCTTTCCACAGAAGTACTATCGGATCTCCGTTGACTATGAGCCAAAACGTGTCCCGATAGAGCGGGTAGACAGCCTCATAGAGCGTTCTCCTCAGAAGTATGATCGGATGCCCGTTGACTATGAGCGGAAATGTGTTCCGATAGGGCGGCTGGCCAGCCTCATAGAGCGTTCTCCGCAGAAGTATGATCGGACTTAGGTTGCCTATGAGCGGAAACGTGTCCTGATAGAGCGGGTAGACAGACTCATAGAGCGCTCTCCGCAGAAGTATGATCGGATGCCGGTTGCCTATGATCGGAAACGCGCCCCGATAGAGCGGATAAACAGACTCATAGAGCGTTCTCCGCAGAAGTATGATCGGATGCCCGTTGACTATGAGCGGAAACGTATTCTGATAGAGCGGATAGACGTCCTCATAGAGCGCTTCCCGCAGAAGTATGCTCGGCTTCTCCGGTTGCCCATGAGCGGAAACGCGTGCTGATAGAGCGGATGAACGTCCTCATAGAGCGCACTCCACTAAAGTATGATCGGATCCACATCCACCACAGGCAGCGGAAAGTCTATAGTATAAAAATATAGTAGCTATCCAATAATTTATGGTAACTTTTCCTGCATAATCTGCTAGAATACGAATAAAGGGAGTGTGAGCTGTGAAAATTGTCATTGCCCCTGATGCATTTAAGGGCAGCTTACAGGCAGATCAAGCGGCCGACGCTATGTATAGTGGCGTGAAGAAGGTATATCCGCATGCAGAAGTAGTCCGTTTACCAGTCGCGGATGGTGGCGAGGGAACGCTTGCTGTCCTTGTCGCGTCAACTGGCGGGACGTTGCGAACCGTATCTGTGCAAGATCCGCTTGGTCGCACAGTAGATGCATGCTTTGGTATGCTTGGTGACGGTGAGACAGCGGTCATTGAAATGGCACAGGCGTCCGGTTTCCTGTTGCTTGAGGAGCATGAACTCGATCCAATGAAAGCGTCAACATTTGGCACGGGGCAGTTAATTCGTCATGCGCTGGATATGGGTTACAGGAAAATGATCATTGGACTTGGCGGGAGTGCGACGAATGATGGGGGAACGGGTTTGCTTGAAGCGCTAGGCGTTCGTTTCCTCTCTGATGGACAGCTATTGCGGATGAATGGGGCTACGCTTACGTTAATCAATGAAATCGATACCTCGCAACTGGATAAACGTTTGCTGGAGACGGACATTCGCATTGCATCTGATGTGGACAATCCGTTTGTCGGTGAGCAAGGCGCGTCGTTTGTTTTCGGTCCGCAAAAAGGAGCGGATGCAGAGATGATTCTGCGTCTGGATGAAGGGTTACGACATTTGGCGGACGAGACGGAAAAGCAGATGGGCGTGCGATTGCATGCGTTACGCGGTGCCGGAGCGGCTGGGGGAAGTGCGGGTGCATTAATTGCCTATTGTGGAGCGCGTCTTGAAAGTGGAATTGATGTCATGCTCGAAGCGATGGATTTCGAAAAGCATCTATCTTCAGCAGATTTCATTGTAACAGGGGAAGGTAAGACGGATCGGCAGACGCTTGCAGGCAAGGCATTAATGGGGATTGCGAAGCTTGCGAAGGTAGAGGATGTTCCGGTTATTGTCATTTCAGGAGCGATTGAAGAAGCAGCGCGTCAAGAGCTTCTTGTGTGGTTCACCGAATTGCATTCATTGGATGATGGAAAGAAGTCGTTGACCGAATTGATGGCAAATGCGGCAGAGTTATTGGAAAACAAAACGTCGATAGTCATGCAAAGTAGATAGTAGAAAATAGTTTTTTATTATGTGATGCATAGCAAGTAGGCGGGTAGGGTATAGAATACACGAGGAGGTGGTCAGATGTTTCAAGATGCAATCAACTGGCTTGTAGGGCCGGCGAATAATTTCATTTGGACATATGTTTTAATCGGACTTTTATTGGCAACAGGTTTATATTTCTCAATTCGCACGAAATTTGTACAAGTACGCTTATTTGGTGAGATGTTCCGTCTGATTGTTGAGAAGAAGGATAGCAACGACGGGGTATCGCCATTCCAAGCATTTACAATTAGTGCCGCGTCACGTGTAGGGACAGGTAACGTAGCAGGGGTAGCCCTTGCGATCGGAATCGGTGGGCCCGGCGCGGTATTCTGGATGTGGGTTATCGCTATAATCGGTATGGCGACTGCATTCATTGAAAGTACATTGGCGCAAGTGTATAAAGTGAAAGACGGCGATACTTTCCGCGGAGGGCCGGCGTATTATATGCAAAAAGCGTTAGGCTGGCGGAAACTTGGTATTGTCTTTGCGATTTTACTGACGATGTGTTTCGGATTCATCTTTAACGCAGTGCAATCGAACACAATCAGTCAATCGTTCACAGACGTATTCGGCATTCCACATTGGGCTGTAGGAGTTGGACTCATTGCTCTGACGGCAGTAATTGTCTTTGGTGGTGTGCAGCGTATTGTTAAAGTAACGCAGACTATCGTACCTATAATGGCAACATTTTATATTATCGTAGCATTGTATATTGTGATATTGAACATTACAGAAGTTCCAGCGATGATTGCATTAATTTTCGAGCACGCATTCGGTATTAAAGAAATCATGGGTGGCGGAATCGGTATGGCTATGATGCAAGGTGTACGCCGAGGTCTGTTCTCCAATGAAGCAGGTATGGGTAGTGTGCCAAACGCAGCAGCTACAGCGAACGTATCGCACCCAGCAAAACAAGGACTCGTACAATCATTAGGCGTATTTTTCGATACCATCATCATCTGTTCAGCAACTGCCTTCATTATCTTACTTGGCGGCTTGTACCAATCAGGCGAAACAAACGGTATCTTATTGACGCAAGCATCCATGGAAGTACACGTAGGCGCATGGGCACCATACTTCATCGCCGTAGCGATCATGTTCTTCGCCTTCAGTTCCATCATCGGTAACTACTACTATGGCGAAACGAACATCGAATTTATCAACGCTAACGTCTTGTGGAAACGAATCTACCAAGTTCTCGTACTCGCTATGGTCTACTTCGGAGCCGTTGCAAAAGTACAAGTCGTCTGGGACATGGCCGACTTATTCATGGGACTAATGGCCATCATTAACTTAGTCGTTATACTACTCCTGGGCAAAATTGCCTTCAAAGTACTCGACGACTTCACCAAACAACGAAAGGCGGGCAGGAACCCCGTCTTCAAAGCAGCTAGCATCCCTGATTTAAAAGGCGCAGAGTGTTGGGAAGAAACAGCTGAAAGAGCAGAAGATCGTTTGTGATATTGATAGATAATATTGGGCTTTTTATATTTTGATCTTAAGACTTTGAATTGGAACTAATAAATACAGTGAATTTTCTAGGTGGTCTACGTTAGAAAGTAGGATTGTAGCGTAAGCAGTTGGCGACTCCGGGAGGATCAGCGTGAGTCTGAGACCCTGGCCAGGTGCCTTAATTTCTGCAAAGTACACAGAAATACGGCAAAGCGAACCCTTCGCTGTTCGCTTGGCTCAGGCCACGCCCTTCGGAAAGCGTCCCCCTGCTGTAGCGGAAATCCCTTCTCCTCACTAATTTCACTATCTAATTAAAACGTTCACACAAACAATTTAGTCAAGAAGTAAAAAGTTTGATATACTATAAAATACTGAATAACAAAAGTCGAATCGTAGTTCAGAAGAAGGATTCTGAACATCGGTTCGATTTTTGTTTTGCATGTTTGAACACAACATGTTAGGGTTATATATGAATCAATACACTATATATAGTGTGTAACAGCAATTAGATGAATTGGTACCCACCACGTTTAAAAGGGAATCCGCCACGAACGGAGCTGCCCCCGCAACTGAGGGCACGGACGACTATCTTGTAAAACCACTGCTTCGGCGGGAAGGAAAGATGGAAGAGCGATGTGCCAGCCAGTAGACCTGCCAGTCATCTCAGCAAAACATTCTTCGGGGTTGGAGAGTGAAAGCACAAAGCAGTCTTTTTTCAGTCTGCCTAAAACTTTCCGCTATCTACTAAGCGTCAATTGACGACTCCCGATTTTATTGGGAGTTTTTTTATTTAGTATATAACCGAACTAATTAACTAAAGGGAGCGGATATAATGGCTATTATTCAAGAAGCTGTGGGACTTAATCTATTGATGGAAAACTTACAAGAGGAATTCGGCAAGAAACAAATCGAACCGTTGATCGAAGCGAGCGAAAAATTCCAGGAGCGTCACCCGGCAAGCTCGGCAACTGAGTGGACGAATGCGATGGTGCTAGAGTCTTTAAGCCGTATTGATGAAGCGACCACGTATTGGACGTTTGTAGCTGCGCGTATTTATTTATTCGACGTCTATGCAAAGCAAAAAGCATTGCGTGGAGCGGATGTGTATACCGATTTTGCGAAAAATGTAGAACGCTTGGTGGAACAAGGTTTATATACACCTGTTCTGACAGAGAAATACAGCCAAGACGAGCTTCAGGAAATCGGCAAGCTACTCGATCCTTCTCGTGACCTTTTATTCACATATATCGGATTGAAAACATTGGTAGACCGTTACGTCACCGTAAACTTTAAGAAACAATCAGTGGAGCTTCCACAAGAGCGCTGGTTAATCATCGCCATGACGTTAATGCAAGATGAAACAGTAGACCGCATTCATAAAGTCGGCGAAGCATATTGGGCGATGAGCAACTTGTACATGACCGTTGCGACACCTACATTATCGAATGCAGGCAAGATGCACGGACAGCTATCAAGTTGCTTTATCGATACAGTGGATGATTCCTTACAAGGGATCTACAACAGCAACACTGATATCGCGAACTTGTCGAAATTCGGCGGCGGAATCGGTGTCTATATGGGGAAAGTTCGTTCTCGCGGTGCATCGATTCGTGGCTTCGAAGGGGCATCAAGCGGTGTTCTCCCATGGATCAAACAGCTGAACAATACAGCAGTCAGTGTCGACCAACTCGGTCAACGTCAAGGGGCTGTAGCCGTTTATCTTGACGTATGGCATCAAGACATCTTCACATTCCTTGATCTCAAGCTCAATAACGGTGATGACCGTTTGCGCGCACATGACATTTTCACAGGCGTTTGCTTGCCGGACTTATTCATGGAGAAAGTCGAGTCCCGCGAAGACTGGCATTTATTCGATCCACATGAAGTCCGTACGAAAATGGGCTATTCATTAGAAGACTTCTATGACGAAACAAAAGGGAAAGGAACATTCCGCGAGAAGTATGAAGAATGTGTCCGCAATGAAGATTTATCCAGAGAGACGGTTTCAGCGATTGAAATCATGAAGCGTATCCTACGTAGCCAGCTCGAGACAGGAACGCCATTCATGTTCTACCGTGATGAAGTAAACCGTATGAACCCGAATAAGCATGAAGGCATGATTTATTCTAGTAATTTGTGCTCAGAAATACTTCAAAATATGTCAGCATCTACACATGAATCCGTAACACTAGAAGACGATATGGTCGTCACACGCACGAAGCCAGGCGATTTCGTTGTATGTAACCTGTCATCGATTAACCTTGGAAGAGCGGTTACAGCAGACGTGCTAGACCGTTTGATCCGCATTCAAGTGCGTATGCTCGATAACGTCATTGATCAGAACCAAATCCCAGTTGTACAAGCACAACGCACAAATGCGCGCTACCGTGGAATTGGACTTGGCACATTTGGCTGGCACCATTTACTCGCATTGAAAAATATTCAGTGGGAATCGGATGAAGCGGTGAATTTCGCAGACGAGCTGTATGAAAATATCGCGTATTTGACAATTAAAGCTTCAATGGAATTATCGAAAGAAAAAGGCGCATATCCATTGTTCGATGGTTCGGATTGGCAAACGGGCGAATACTTCGAGCAACGCGAATACGATTCGAATAAATGGCGTGAACTGCGCATGGATGTGGCAATGAACGGTATGCGGAACGGCTACTTGATGGCAGTCGCACCAAACAGTTCAACTTCGGTTATCGCAGGTTCAACAGCGTCAATCGACCCAGTATTCAAACCGTTCTACCATGAAGAGAAGAAAGACTATAAATTACCGGTTATTGCACCGGATCTAGATCATAATACGTATGACATTTACCGTCGTTCTGCTTACATCGTCGATCAGCGCTGGTCTATCAAGCAAAACGCCGCGCGTCAGCAACACATCGATCAGTCAATTTCATTCAATATTTATGTACCGAACTCCATCCGCGCATCTGTTATTTTGGATTTGCACTTGCAGGCATGGAAATCCGGCATGAAAACCACGTACTATATGCGTTCAACTGCAGCGGAGATTGAGGAGTGCGAGTGGTGTCATTCTTAATCGCCTATGCATCCTGGAGTGGCAACACACAGGAAGTAGCGGAATTGATTACGGAAAGTTTACAAAGTGAAGGCGTCGAAGTCGATACCTATCGTATCGGCATCGGTGTCATTCCAAACGTTAAAGAATACGACGCGCTCTGCATCGGTTCATTCACATGGGAAAAAGGTGCAACGCCCGATGAAGTAAAAGACTTCGTGGCGGACGTCGGTTACAAACCCGAGCTCGTCTATGTCTTTGGCACAGGGGATACGCAGTTTGGCGGCGACGATCTATTTTGCAAAGCCGCAGACAAGCTAGCAAAATTCTATCATTCACCTTTTGACCCACTGAAGATCGAACAAAGTCCGCGTGGTATACAAGAACAAACGGTTACGAATTGGACGAAAGGAGTGCTCGAACATTGGCGACACTTACAAGAGTAAAAGTACTGAATCCTGCAAACCCGAATAAGGCGACAGCTATTTTCGGTGGCGAAGCAAGCGGCATCCTAAACTGGAACGACATCGCGCACCCTCATTTCTATACATTACGTCAGCGAATCCGTTCACTTTTCTGGACAGCAAATGAAGTCGACATGACGCAAGATGTCAAGCAGTTCTCAAGCCTGACACAAGAAGAACAATCCGCATTCCTAAAAATTATCGGCCTACTGGCGACACTTGACGGTCCACAAACTGTCATCGCAATGAAAATCGCAGACTTCACAACGGATCCTTCCGTCAAGTCGATTCTCGCGACTATTGCCGACCAGGAAAGTGAGCATAACCATAGCTACGCGTATGTACTTTCATCTGTCACGAACTTAGACAAGCAAATGGAAGCCTTTGAAATGGGGCGCACTGACGAAGTATTAATGAAGCGAAATGAACGAATTGTAGATGTCTACAATGAATTTGCGGAGAACCCGACAATCGAAACAGTTCTAAAAGCGATGGTGTATACGACATTATTAGAAGGTCTATTCTTCTACAGTGGCTTCGCATTTTTCTATAACTTAGCGCGCCATCAAAAAATGGTTGGCACATCCACGATGATTTCGTACATCAACCGTGACGAACTGCAGCACGGTAAAGCGATCAGCGATATCTTCCGAGCAGCTTTGGCCGAAAATCCAGAGTATAACACAGACGAATTCACGGAATGGATCTATGACCAATTCCGCCACTCCGTCGAGCAAGAAGTCATCTGGAGCCGCTATGTATTAGCAGGAATCGATGGCCTGGAGCTAGAAGAGATGGAAGGCTACGTGAAGTATCGCGCGAACAAAATGTTGCGCATGCTCGGCTTGAGCGAAATCTATCCAGAGTTCACAGAGAATCCAATGAAGTGGATCCGCGCGTACGTTGATAACTTCGACGACACGAAAACGGACTTCTTCGAACAAACTAGCCGTCAGTACGTGAAGACTAGTGATTTGAACGGCTTTGATGATTTGTAATAAGTAAGAGTGGAAGGGGAATCCGTTATGGGTTCCTCTTTTTTTCGTGGAAGGGGGCGCCGTTGATCGATGCTCTGCGCTTACGATCGTCTAGTTTCATTTTCTCTAAGAGATAACACTCATATATATGCATGGCCAAGCGCTCATACTTTCACGCTACCCGCTCTATGTGACTCGGCATCCGCTCTATCCATCCGTTTATCCGCTCTATGCGACCCGGCATCCGCTCTATCCATCCGTTTACCCGCTCTACGTGACTCAGTATCCGCTCTATGCACTCGCTTAACCGCTCAATGTCCATCGCGGCGACTAGCCTAATCCATCTTGAGAGAGGAGACGCTCATATATATGGCCAAGCGCTCATACTTTCACGCTATCCGCTCTATGTGACCCGGCATCCGCTCTATCCATCCGTTTATCCGCTCTATGCGACCCGGCATCCGCTCTATCCATCCGTTTACCCGCTCTATGCGACCCGGCATCCGCTCTATCCCCTGGCTTATCCGCTCTATCCACCCCCACATCCGCTCAACCCAGCCATTTACCCACCCCACCCCCAAAAAAATCACACGAAAAAACCAAGCGGATCGAAGTCCGCTTGGTCATTTCCTATCTATAAAATTACTTCTGAACTTCTACAGTCTTGTGCATCGTCTTGTTTTTCGCAAGATTCACGTGCCATGATAGCGCTTCTTCCAAGATGTGTGGAGTTTGTCCGCCAACTTGTTCAACTGCTCTATTGTAATAATCACGTAGCTCTTCCTTGAAGTCAGGGTGAGCACAGTTCTCGATCAACAATTCTGCTTTCTGTCTTGGAGCCAAGCCGCGAAGATCTGCGTACCCTTGTTCTGTAACGATTACGTCTACATCGTGCTCCGTGTGGTCCACGTGAGAAGAGAAAGGTACGATAGATGACACGTCTCCGCCTTTTGCGTAAGACTTCGTAACGAAAATCGCGATGCGTGCGTTACGAGCGAAGTCACCAGATCCACCGATGCCGTTCATCATGCGTGTTCCGCTAACATGTGTAGAGTTAACGTTTCCGTAGATGTCTAGCTCAAGCGCTGTGTTGAATGAAATGATACCCAAACGACGGATAACTTCCGGGTGGTTTGAGATTTCTTGTGGACGGAATACGAGTTTATCACGGTATTTAGCGATATCGTCTTTGAAGCTGTCCAAACGCTTTTTAGATAGAGTCAATGAAGTAGCAGAAGCGAATTTCACTACGCCGTCATCGATCAAGTCGAAGATTGCGTCTTGAAGTACTTCAGAATATACTTCGATATCTTTAAACTCAGAATTTCTCATACCGTCAAGTACTGCGTTCGCAACCGAACCGACACCTGATTGAAGAGGCATTAGCGTTTCATCCATACGGCCCAACTTGATCTCGTCACGGAAGAAGTTCAACAAGTTGTTTGCAATCTCTTGTGTCTCTTCGTCTGGAGGAACGATAGGGGAAGGAATATCACCTTTCTCCGTAAGAACAATTCCGACAACCTTTTTAGGATCTACTTTGATTCCTGGTGTACCGATTTTATCTGTTGCACTGTACACAGGGATTTCTTTACGTTGGTTTTGAGCATCTGGAATATAGATGTCGTGTAAGCCTTCAAACTCCATAGGTGCATTAACATTCAATTCGATGATGACATGCTTCGCTTCTTGAACGAAAATCGGAGAGTTACCTACAGAACCAGTCGGGATGATATATCCTTCTTCTGTAATAGCTGCTGCTTCGATGATTGCATAGTCAACGGGTCCGATTACGCCTTGGCGAATCCATTCAGCTGTATGGGAAAGGTGCTGATCGATATAGAATGAGTCACCTGAGTTGATTTTGCCGCGCATTGCTGGGTTACCTTGGTATGGAACACGTAAATTGATGACGTCTGCATTGGCCATTAATTCATCTACGTTCGGGCCCATTGAAGCACCAGTGAAAACGTTTACTTTAAAGTCCTCAGTTTTTCCTCGTTCTGCCAATGCCAAAGGCACCGCTTTTGCGTCTCCGGACAAAGTAAATCCACTCAGACCTAGAGACATTCCATCCTCGATCCAAGAAGCTGCTTCTTCTGCTGTAACAATTTTATCTTTTAGTGCTTCACAACGAAGTACTTTATTTAATTCGTTTGCCACGGTATCATCCACCTTACCTTTCATTTTGTATATAATTCTATCATTTATATAAATAAAATCAACATAATATTATGAGAACTATACTAAATTTCCCATTTGTTAAATAAAAACACTTAAAATTGTGAAAATAATAGAACGTATTCAGAAGGCGGTATAAAGAGTTTTCCCTCACTCAGAAAGTAAAACTAGAGATTCGTGAAAGGAGAATAGGGAATTCCCTGATAGAAACAAGTATGGAAACACGTATACTTATTTTATACAAAGATATTTTACAAGAGTTGATAGAAAAGTCCTACGATACGTTGTAATCAATAGGGAATTCCCTTATGTGGAATTCAGACTACTTAGTCTATTCGGGGGTAAGAGAATAAGTAGATCTGATTCATTTACTGCTACATTCTGAAAAGGAGTGGAAATGTTCGATGAAAAAGAGATTCGGATTGAATTATTTTAAACCTGTCGAGAGTTATTCTGGAAGTTGGTCAGTACTAGAAGAGAAAAGTCGTGATTGGGAAAACATGTACCGTCAACGCTGGTCTCATGACAAAGTTGTCCGTACGACGCATGGCGTAAACTGTACGGGTTCGTGCAGTTGGAAAGTCTTCGTCAAGAATGGCATCATCACATGGGAAAATCAGCAAATCGACTATCCATCCTGTGGCCCTGATATGCCTGAATTTGAACCGCGTGGTTGTCCACGGGGCGCCTCGTTTTCTTGGTATGAATACAGTCCATTGCGCGTGAAGTATCCTTATATACGCGGAAAACTGTGGCGCATGTGGAACGAAGCGTTGGCAGAAACGAAAGATCCTGTTAAAGCATGGACAGCAATCGTTGAAGATCCCGAGAAATCCAATGAATACAAAAGAGCCCGCGGCAAAGGTGGTCACGTCCGGATTCATTGGCGAGATGCGACGATGCTCATTGCGGCACAACTCATCTATACGGTACAAAAATACGGTCCGGATCGTGTGGCAGGATTCACACCGATCCCTGCGATGTCAATGGTCAGTTATGCATCGGGCGCGCGTTTCATTTCATTGCTTGGTGGCGAAATGCTCAGTTTCTACGACTGGTACGCAGATCTTCCACCATCCTCTCCGCAAATTTGGGGTGAGCAGACGGACGTTCCGGAATCGAGTGACTGGTTCAACGCAGGCTATATCATCATGTGGGGCTCGAATGTACCGCTTACCCGGACACCGGATGCGCACTTCATGACGGAAGTTCGCTATAAAGGAACCAAAGTCGTTTCCGTCGCGCCGGACTATGCGGAAAGTGTTACGCATGCGGATGACTGGATCGCAGCGAACCCAGGGACGGACGCAGCAGTTGCGCAAGCGATGACACACGTCATTTTGGATGAATTCTATCAAAAACGTAAAGAACCAACATTTATAAACTATGCCAAACAATACACCGATATGCCGTTCTTGATTTTACTTGATCCGCATGAAGATTCGTATAAAGCAGGGCGTTTCTTGCGGGCAAGTGATCTTGGACAGGAGACGGCGCACGCTGATTGGAAACCGGTTTTATTTGATGAAGCGACAGATGAAATCATTGTTCCAAACGGCACGATGGGACAACGCTGGGAAGAAGGCGTCAAGTGGAATTTGCAATTGGAACATGCAGATGGCACACGCATTGAGCCCGCATTATCTATCGAAAAACAAGCACAGCAATGGCAAGAAATTCATTTTCCATACTTCGATAACCGAGGAAATGGCACATTCAAGCGTCCCATTCCTGTGATGAAAGTACAGTTTGCGGACGGCACTGAGCGTTTAGTGACGACAACATACGATATTATGTTGAGTCAGTATGGCGTAAATCGAATCGGCAGTGAGCTAGAAGCGACAGGTTATGACGATGTGACTTCTATCTATACACCCGCTTGGCAAGAAGCGATTACGAACGTTAAACCAGAACTTGTTACACAAATCGCCATGGAGTTTGCACAAAATGCTATCGACACAGGTGGACGTTCGATGATTATTATGGGAGCGGGCATCAATCACTGGTTCAACAGTGACACGATCTATCGTGCGATTCTCAACCTCGTCACGTTGACCGCTTCACAAGGAGTGAACGGTGGGGGTTGGGCGCATTACGTAGGACAAGAGAAATGTCGTCCAATCGAAGGCTGGAGCACGATTGCCTTCGCAAAAGATTGGCAAGGCCCACCACGTCTGCAAAATGCCACATCATTTTTCTATTTTGCGACCGATCAATGGAAATACGAAGAAGCGGGTACGGATACACTTCAGTCGCCACTTGGCGGAGAAGCGAGATACCAGCATCCGGCAGACTATAACGTACTTGCGGCGCGTCTCGGCTGGTTGCCATCGTATCCTCAGTTCAATAAAAATAGTTTATTGCTCGTGGAAGAAGCGGCGAAGCTAGGTAAGACGGATGCGAAAGAAGTCGTTGCGCATGTCGTCGATCAACTGAAGTCTGGTGAACTACAATTCGCAGCAGAAGATCCAGATGCACCGGAAAACTTCCCGCGTTCATTATTCGTCTGGCGTTCGAATTTGATCTCAAGTTCTGCAAAAGGGCAGGAATACTTCATGAGACACTTACTCGGTGCATCAGACGGCTTGCTTGCTACGCCGAATGAGGATATGAAACCGAAAGAAATGGTGTGGCGCGACGATGTGGAAGGAAAGCTCGATCTATTAGTAGCACTCGATTTCCGCATGACCGCGACACCGCTATATGCAGATATTGTTCTACCAGCCGCCACTTGGTATGAGAAAGTGGATCTGTCTTCAACGGACATGCATCCATTCGTCCATCCATTCAATCCGGCAGTTAATCCATTATGGGAATCTAAATCGGACTGGGATATTTATCGTGAAATCGCGAAAACGTTCTCTACACTTGCGCAAACGCATTTGCCAGGCGTCTATAAAGATGTAGTCACGTCTCCGTTAGCACATGACTCGGTTCAGGAAATTGCTCAGCCGATGGGCGAAGTACATGACTGGAGTAAAGGGGAAATTGAAGCCATTCCGGGCAAAACAATGCCGGGGATGACGATTGTCGAGCGTGACTTTACGAAGATTTACGATAAATATATTACGCTCGGCCCGTTATTATCGACGGGGAAAACGGGCGCACACGGTGTCAGTTTCTCGGTAGCGGATGAATATGAACTGATGAAAGGCATCAACGGTATTTATGAAGACGATACTGTGAAAGACGGCTTGCCTAAATTGTACACAGCGAAACACGCAGCAGAAGCGATGTTGACACTATCTTCCGCAACGAACGGCCGCGTATCACAAAAAGCATTTGAAGCTGCGGAGCATGATACAGGTATGGAACTGAAAGATATTTCAGCAGACCGCGCAGCAGAGCGATTCACATTCGCAGGAATTACCGCGCAACCGCGTGAAGTCATTCCAACACCGGTCTTCAGTGGTTCGAATAAATTAGGTCGACGCTACTCGCCATTTACGACGAATATTGAACGTCTCGTGCCATTCCGAACATTGACCGGTAGACAACATTTCTACATCGATCACGAATTATTCCTTGGATTCGGCGAAGCATTGCCAGTCTATAAACCGACGCTTCCACCATTCGTCTTTGCGGACCGTGATGCAGAAATTAAAGGCGGACAAGATGCACTCGTTCTTCGTTACTTAACACCGCACGGTAAGTGGAATATCCACTCGACATACCAAGACAACCAGCACATGTTGACATTGTTCCGTGGCGGTCCAACGGTGTGGTTATCGAATCTCGATGCAGAAGAGCACGGAATCGACGACAATGCTTGGCTCGAAGTATATAACCGAAACGGTGTCGTCAATGCACGGGCCGTTGTCAGTCACAGAATGCCTAAAGGTACGATGTTTATGTACCACGCACAGGATAAGCATATTCAAATGCCAGGTTCGGAAATCACCGAGCAGCGCGGAGGAAGCCATAATGCACCGACGCGCATTCACATGAAGCCGACCCAAATGGTAGGCGGCTATGCACAGCTCAGTTATGGATTCAACTACTACGGACCGATCGGTAACCAACGTGATGTCTACGTCGCTGTCCGTAAGATGAAGGAGGTCAACTGGCTTGAAAATTAAAGCGCAAGTTGCAATGGTCATGAACTTAGACAAGTGTATTGGGTGTCATACATGTAGTGTGACGTGTAAAACGACATGGACGAACCGCGAAGGTGCCGAGTATATGTGGTTCAATAACGTAGAAACGAAACCGGGCATCGGCTACCCGAAACGCTGGGAAGATCAGGAGCTTTATAAGGGTGGCTGGCAGTTGCGAAAAGGCAAGCTAGAATTGAAATCGGGTTCCAAGCTGTCGAAAATCGCACTCGGTAAAATCTTCTATAACCCGGATATGCCTGAAATGAAAGATTATTATGAGCCATGGACGTACGACTATGAAAAACTGACGTCCGCACCGGATCGAAAACATACGCCGGTTGCACGTGCAAAATCCGTCATTACAGGCGAATACATGGATCCTGAGTGGGGCCCGAACTGGGAAGATCAGTTAGCTGGCGCACATATTACAGGACCCACTGACCCGAATATCGAAAAAATCGAAGAAGAAATCAAGTTCAACTTTGAACAAGCGTTCATGATGTACTTGCCACGACTATGTGAACACTGCTTGAACCCGAGCTGTGTAGCTTCTTGTCCGTCAGGTGCCATGTACAAGCGTGACGAAGATGGGATCGTCCTCGTCGACCAAGAAGCGTGTCGCGGATGGCGGTACTGTATGACGGGTTGTCCGTACAAGAAAGTATACTTCAACTGGAAAACGAATAAAGCGGAGAAATGTACGTTCTGTTTCCCGCGCGTGGAATCTGGTTTGCCAACAGTTTGTTCTGAGACATGTACAGGCCGAATCCGCTATCTAGGTGTCTTGCTTTATGACGCAGACCGCGTACAGGAAGCCGCATCTACACCGGATCCGAAAGACTTGTACCAAGCACAATGTGATTTGTTCCTGGATCCACATGATCCGGAAATCATCCAGCAAGCAATTAAAGACGGCATCTCCGAAGACTGGATCGAAGCAGCACAAAACTCACCGGTTTATAAGTTAGCGATCGAGTACAAGTTGGCTTTCCCGTTGCATCCGGAATACCGGACATTGCCCATGGTATGGTACGTTCCGCCGCTTAGCCCGATCATGAACTACTTTGAAGGTAAAGATTCCATCAAAAATCCGGACATGATTTTCCCGGCAATCGAAGAAATGCGAATTCCGCTTCAGTATTTGGCCAATATGCTGACAGCTGGAGATGTGGATATCGTCAAAGGAGGCTTGCAGCGTATGGCTATGATGCGTTCATATATGCGTGCAGTTTCTTCAGGCAAGGATTTCGACGAAACCAAACTGGAGCGTGTTGGCTTGACTGCGAAACAGACAAAGCAAATGTATCGCTTACTTGCCATAGCCAAATACGAAGATCGTTTCGTGATTCCAACATCGCATAAAGAAAGTCAAATGAACGTCTACCGCTCACAAGGTTCAGCAGGTTACGACGGTATGGGAACTTACGGTGAACAAGCACCGGCTCAAAATCCGTATTCCTCATTTTCTGTAATGGGCTCGGATGGAGGTTGTGACGGTTGCGGACCTGTAACACCGGGAGCGGCTCCAGTGAAAACGGGCAAGGAAATCTATGAAGAAAACTTCTACGGGGGGATCTGGCGTGATTAATCTCGATCTCTTATATGACAAGAAGCATATCTTCGGCTTTTTCTCCCATCAACTGAACTATCCGGAAAAGCTGACGTTCCATCCAGACATGTGGAATGAGTACGTAACGGAAAACGCTGCGGGTTATGACGACCTGCAGCTGTACTGGGAAACGATGCAAACGTACAGTTTGGATGAAATACAGGAGTTGTACACGTACACATTCGATTTCCAAAAAGACGCCACGCTGTTTATGACGTACGTAAAATTTGCAGACTCGAAAGAACGCGGTCAGACGTTGGCGCAGTTAAAAGTGTTATACGAAATGTTCGGGCTCGAAATGCCCGATGAAGAACTATCCGACTTACTTCCGTTAATGTGTGAATTTATTTATGCCGCTGAATGGAAGGGAGATCCGCGAGCGCAACAGAGCTTTTCCATGTTGCTCGCAGTCATCGAGGACGGTTCCTACTTTTTAATGAAAGCACTTGAAAAGTATGAAAGTCCATGGCTTCATTTAATCCGTGCGCTGCGTGAAACATGTAAATCATGTATTCAACGGGAGGTTTCCGCTAATGACTAGTCAATTTCTATGGGTCATTTTTCCTTACATCTGTATCGCAGTATTTATTGTAGGACATATTTTTCGTTATAAGAATGACCAATTCGGCTGGACCGCGAAGTCGAGTGAGTTTATTGAAAAGAAGCAATTAATGATCGGTAGCTTGCTGTTCCACATCGGAATCTTCCCCGTCATTTTAGGCCATGTGGCGGGACTTGGAATTCCGAAAGAGTGGACGCGGGCAATGGGTGTCAGCGACCATATGTACCATATCGGTGCCGTGTGGGGTGGCGGATTCTTTGGTGTGATGACATTAGCAGGAATGATTATTCTGACATCACGTCGTTTCACAAAAAGTAATGTTCGCAAGTTGTCCTCGAAATCAGATTTAATCGTCAATACCTTGTTGTTGTTTATCGTTTTCATCGGTGTTTACAGTTCATTAATTACAAACACAACGACGCCAGGATTCGATTACCGTGATACGATTTCGGTTTGGTTCAGATCATTGCTCATATTCCAGCCGGAAGCTGCATATATGGCATCTGTTCCCATTGCGTTCAAGCTGCATGTTTTAACTGGATTTCTAATTTTCGCCATGTGGCCATTCACACGACTCGTCCACGTCTGGAGTGTGCCATTGAATTATGTAGGGAGAAGTTATATTCTATATAGAAAACATCAGCCGACCAAACAATCACCCCGGTAAGCGAATGATGAATAATAGGAGATAAGGTCTATGACGGGACAAGTAAATAGAGATTTCCAACTGGCAATCGACGAATTGAAAGAAACGCTTCATGCGGATTTCATCGGCTTGGCATTAGTGGATTTGAAGAAATTTCATTACGAATTAAAGTGGCGATATGTAACGGGGAATATCAGTTTACGCTATCGTAGAATTGTCCTTCAATCAGGCAAAGGCGTGGCGGGAACCGTTTTCAAGACAGGAAAGCCGATGAAAATCGAGAATGTAGACGCAAGTGTAATGGATGGAGATCTCTACAACTATCCAATTGTCGTATTCGAAAAGCTGAAAAGTTTTGGCGCGATTCCTCTATTCCGTGATGACCATGTGCAAGGTGTGCTTTTGATTGGCTATCGTGAAGTGGACCGGTTAACCGCTGACAAGTTTGAGCAATTCAAGCATGCGGTAGGGCCTCAATTCGGACCGTTTCACATGAAGGAGCGATTGAAAGATGACTTTATTGAACAATGACCAGCTAACGACTATGCTGCATAAACTATACGATCGGACAACAGAAGCGATGTTCTTTTTCGGCGCGAATGGCGAAGTTCTCTCAATGAATGAAGCGGCGAAACAAATAATGGAACCTTCTCTATATGAAAAGATGTTGCAGGGCGAGGCGGATGCCATTTGTCTGACATGCCGTGGCTTTACGAGTGAAGATGAACAGATGACGTGTGTTTCGTGTTTTATGGAGAAGCCACAACAAACCGTATCTTCATTCCAATTATATTTGGAGACAAAAGATCTGGGCTTGCAACCATACAGCGCAACCTATCAAGTATTAGATGAAGAGCAACACGTATCCATGTTGATGTTGCGTAATCTAACGAGACAAACTCAGACATCCGAAGTGCTCCATCAAAAATTGCGCATGCAACAAGTGATTTTGGCGCAAGAAAATGAACGCAAACGAATTTCACGTGAGCTGCATGACAGTGTAGCGCAGGAAATGCTCAGTTCGCTCGTCGATTTACGCGTCTTGAAATATATGGGCATGAACGACAAGGCACTTGAGAAGTTGCGTCAAACAGAAGGTTCACTGATGCGCTTACTCGATGAGATCCGTCATCTATCTGTCGAATTGCGACCGGCTGTACTCGATGATTTTGGATTAGAAGCCGCTTTCCGAACACACATCAAGAATCTCGAGAAGAATTATGGATTGTATGTACATTATGAATCCGATTTGAAAGAACAACGTTATGAAGGTGCGATTGAAACGGTTGCGTATCGTATCGGCCAGGAAGCGATTCTCAACTCCATGAAATATGCCCAAGTAGAAGACGTCTTTTTAACGTTGAATGAAGTGGATGGACAGCTGCAAATAAAAGTATCTGATGAAGGTGTCGGCTTTGACGTCAATGACTTTACACCGCAAGGCACGGGACTCGGTCTATATGGGATGAAAGAACGGGTGGAACTGGTAGGTGGTAGTTTGACGATCATTTCTAGTCAACAAACAGGTACGACAGTCCAAGCGAATATTCCGCTGAAGAAGGAGAGAGCAACGAGTGAAAATCATAATAGCTGATGATCATGCAGTCGTCCGCACAGGATTTATGCATATATTGAATTTCCAAGATGATATGGAAGTCGTAGCAACAGCGGCAGATGGGTTGGAAGCATATGAACTAGTTGCGAAGCACAGACCGGATATTATTTTACTGGATCTCAGCATGCCTCCTGGCCAAAGTGGCTTGATTGCGACAGGCAAAATTCACGAAGATTTCAAAGAAACGAAGATCGTCATTTTAACGATGTACGATGACGAGGAGTATATGTTCCACGTACTGAAAAACGGTGCATCAGGCTATATTTTGAAAAATGCGCCCGACGAAGAGTTACTACATGCCATTCGTCAAGTGTACGATGGCGGAACGTATGTCCATCCGTCCATGGCAACTTCGCTCGTCAGGGAGTTTGTCAAGAAAGGGTCGAAAGAGACAGACGAAGATGATCCGTTCAAGATTTTATCTAAACGAGAAATCGAAATTCTACCGCTTGTTGCAAAAGGTTATGGCAATAAGGAAATAGCAGAAATGCTGTATATTTCCGTCAAGACTGTAGAAGCGCATAAAGCGAAAATGATGGATAAGCTGCAATTGAAGAGCCGCCCGGAACTCGTCGAATATGCGCTGCGCAAGAAGTTTTTAAGTTTCTAATCGGGAGGTGAAAGATGATGAGCAATACAGGATTTATGCATACGCTACCTGCATTACGTGTGCTTGAAAATGAACATCGTTTCTTACTGACTTTGATGGAACAGTGGCATGCGATTGTATTGGATTTTGAGAATGATAGATTCACACGTGATGAAGGTCTCGAAGCACTCAAGAAAATGCGCAGGCTTCTCGTCGAATTCATCGATCCGCTGAAAAACCATACAGAAAAAGAAGAAGCATACCTGTTTCCGATGCTAGCAAAATATGTGGGCAATGATCAAGGACCGGTTCAAGCCGTGCAAGAAGAACACGATGAGATCGATGCGTTTATCGGACATTTCCTTCATCACACAAGAGGAGATCTATCGAAATTTACTCTCGCTATGATGCAAGACGTCGTAAAAGACGCGGGCGAAGCGTTTGAAGTCATCATGATTCACTTTGTAAAAGAAGAAAACGTCATCTTTCCGATGGTTCAATCGGTCTTACTTGCCAAAGAGCAAGATGAATTATTTGAACAATTGTATACGTCAATTCTACCAGAGTAACACATACTATCAGTCTAAAAGAAAGAGTGTTGGATCGTTTTTCAACTAATTTCAGATGGGATGGATTCCTATGATACAAAAGATTCAGTTACCTCTGCAGACAGCAAATCTAGTCGTCGGCTTCATGGTGTGGGTCCTGATCTCTTCTTTGTTACCGTTTATTAGCGAAGATATCAGCATTCCACCAGAGCGTGTAGCTATCATCACGGCAATCCCCGTAGTACTCGGTTCGATTTTGCGGATTCCACTCGGCTACTACGCCAATGTCTATGGCGCACGCATGATGTTTTTTATCAGTTTCATTGTACTATTATTTCCTGTCTACTACATAAGTGAAACGTCAACAGTGACAGGGCTTTTGATCGGCGGTACGTTACTTGGGATAGGGGGCGCGATTTTCTCTGTTGGGGTTACATCGCTACCAAAGTATTATCCTAAGGAAAAGCACGGACTCGTCAATGGTATTTACGGGATGGGGAACATCGGGACAGCGATCACGACGTTTTCAGCACCCGTCCTTGCGATGAAGTTTGGCTGGTCAATGACTGTCAAAATGTATTTAATTTTATTGCTTGTATTCATCGCAATGAACTTCTTTTTCGGTGACCGTAAAGAAGTAAAAGTGAAGGCGCCGATTGTGGAGCAAATTAAAGGTGTCTATAAGAATGAAAAACTTTGGTTCTTCTCATTGTTCTATTTCATCACATTCGGTTCATTCGTTGCGTTTACTGTGTTTTTGCCAAGTTTCCTCGTCAATTACTTTGAACTCGATAAGGTCGACGCAGGTCTTCGTACAGCCGGCTTCATCGTCGTTGCGACGTTATTGCGTCCTGTCGGAGGTTGGTTAGGCGATAAGTTCCAGCCGTTATTCTTGTTGATGGGCTGTTTCGCAGGTTTGACGATTTCATCCATCGTTCTGGCATTTTCACCCGATATCGGACTGTACACAGTCGGCAGTATTATGATTGCAGCAGCTGCGGGTCTTGGAAATGGTGTCATCTTTAAACTCGTACCGATGTATTTCAGTAAGCAAGCAGGTACTGTGAATGGAATTGTATCCATGATGGGTGGTCTTGGTGGATTTTTCCCTCCATTATTACTCGCGATGATTTTCTCCATGACGGGTTCCTATTCAATCGGTTTCATGGCGTTTTCACAAGTATCGTTAGTCAGTCTTGTATTGGCTTTCTGGCTTTATTATATGGATCGTACGAGCTTGTCTAAAGAAGTATTTGATTCGACTGGGCAAGGTATTCTCGTGACCAATTCGAAAGGGGCCATCGTTTCGGTCAATCCGGCGTTTACGAAGCTAACAGGTTATAGTGAAGAGGAAGTACTTGGTAAGAGCCCGAATATTTTAAGTTCAGGCCGGCATGACCGGGAATACTATCACGAAATGTGGCGCACAATTGATGAACAAGGCGTCTGGCAAGGTGAAATTTGGAATAAGAAAAAGAGTGGCGAAGAGTACTTGGAGTTCCTTTCCATCAGTTCGGTAAAAGATGGAACAGGCGACGTCGTTCGCTATGTTGGTTCATTCAGTGATATTAGTCCAGAAATAAGCGCAGGCAATCGGTCATAACCGATTGCCTCGCTTGTTGTGTAATGAAAGGAAGTAGATCCAGTGGAAAATCGCTATTCAAGGCAAACATTATTTCAGCCTATTGGCACGTCGGGACAGCGGCAGCTAGCTGACGCACATGCAGTGATTATAGGCTGTGGCGCGCTCGGTTCTTCGATTTCCGAGACGCTCGTACGCGCGGGAATCGGTAAAATAACGCTTGCAGACCGAGATTATGTTGAAGCATCCAATTTGCAGAGACAACAATTATTTGTCGAAGCAGATGCAGAAAATAGTGTGCCGAAAGTCGTGGCGGCAGCGCATCGCTTACATGCTATTCGCGAAGATGTGGAAATTACGACCGTGCTCGATCATATCGACGGACCGTTGCTCGAAGAAATTGCGGTTGGTGCAGATATCTTACTCGACGCAACGGATAATTTTGAGACACGTTTGCTGATCAATGATGTCGCGTGGAAACTGCATATCCCCTGGGTCTACGGCGCGGTCGTCAGCAGTTCAGGCAGCGTATTTCCTTTCATTCCAAGCAAGACACCGTGTTTCCGCTGTTTGCTTCCGGTCATGCCAGCGGTCAATGAAACGTGTGATACAGTAGGAGTAATTGCGCCTGCTGTCCAGATTTCGGCTGCACATCAAAGTGCGGAAGCGATGAAATGGCTGACGGGAAATGAAAAGGCTATGCGCACGAAACTTCTTCATTTTGATGTGTGGAATAATACATCGGTTGAGGCAGGAATCAGTCGGATGAAGAATCCGCAATGCGGAACATGCGGCGAACATCCGACGTACCCTGCGTTGCATCAAGCCGCGGGCACGCAATACGCGGTGCTATGCGGACGTGATACGGTGCAAATCATACCCGATGCAGGACGTAAGTTGACGGTGGCGGACGGTGTGAAAGTCGCCCAACAACTAGGGGCGGATTACCGGGAGACACCGTTTTTCGTGGAATTTCAAGCGGAAGGCTATCGCTGTATTTTATTCGGGAATGGCAGACTGTTAATTCATGGATTGAAAGATATGCGAGAAGGACGAAAAATCTATCATTCATTATTCGGCTAGGAGGAATAGCAAATGGAAGAAGCTCATTTACCACAGAAAGCTCGTGATCAATCAATTGCAGTCGCGGTGCTGACAATCAGTGACACGCGGACCCAAGCGGATGACAAGAGTGGCAAGGTGATTTGCGACAAGTTGATCGAAGCTGGACATACAGTGAAAGCGTATGAAATTTGCCAAGATGAAGCAAAGCATATTGTAGAGCGGTTATCCGCTTGGTCGTCCGATTCGTCGATTCAAGCCATGATTTTCACGGGCGGCACCGGGATTGGAGCACGGGATATTACAGTGGAAACCGTGTCACCTTATTTCACAAAACCGCTAGACGGATTTGGCGAACTGTTTCGCTTTTTGAGTTATACCGAAGATGTGGGATCAAAAGCATTGCTCAGTCGCGCAACCGCTGGCGGAATCGGATTACAGGCGGTATTTTTATTGCCGGGCTCTTCCAAGGCTGTGACGCTTGCGATGGATAAGTTGATCTTGCCGGAGTTACCGCATATTGTGCATGAACTTGGGAAACATTTGACATAATTGATGAGGGATGGTGTGGGGATAGAGCGGGTAGGGTGGGCGAATGATTGGATGCGTGGGTGGATAGAGCGGGTAGCGCGGAAGTATGATCGGATACGTGGGTTGATAGAGCGGGTAGCGCGGAAGTATGATCGGATGCGTGGGTTGATAGAGCGGATAGCGCGGAAGTGTGAGCGGCTACGCGGCCTGATAGAGCGGGTAGCGTGGAAGAATGATCGGATGCGTGGGTTGATAGAGCGGGTAGCGTGGAAGAATGAGCGGCTACGCGTGCTCATAGAGCGGATAGCGCGGGGGAATGAGCGGCTACGCGGCCTGATAGAGCGGGTAGCGTGGAAGAATGAGCGGCTACGCGTGCTCATAGAGCGGATAGCGCAGAAGTATGATCGTATACGCAGCCTGATAGAGCGCTCACGCGATATCATTGAGCGCAACAACCACCACCACAACAACCCCACCATCCAACCAAAAAAACGCGCGACGTTTAGTCCGCGCGTTGATAATCTCCATTTTTCCCGCCCGATTTATGCTGTAGCATCGTCGGTCCGATGACCATCTCCTTGCCAGCCGCTTTACACATATCGTAAATCGTCAATGCGGCGGCAGAAGCGGCAGTCAAGGCTTCCATTTCGACACCGGTCACGCCTTTCGTTTTGACTTCGGCTTGGATTAGCACATGATAATGGGAAGATTCCTCATCGATATCCCAATCAAATCGGACATCGACACCCGTTAAAGGAAGTGGATGGCACATGGGAATGATGGTGGACGTGTTTTTCGCGGCCATGATGGCGGCGACTTGCGCGACTGCGAAGACGTCTCCTTTTTTATTTGTGCCATGAGTGATTTGTTCGTGGATGGATTTGTTGACACTAATGGACGATGTGGCAATCGCGGTACGTAGTGATGTTTCTTTGTCGGACACGTCGACCATTTTGGCACGGCCTTGTTCATTGAAGTGTGTAAGTTCGGACATGATGATCATCCTTTCGTTTCATTTCATTGTACTAGTTAGTATAACAAAAGAAAGTAGGAGATGTACGTGGTAGAAATTCGAAAACCGATACAAGTGGCAGAAGCTGTAGAACGTGTGATGAAACATGTACATAAGCTTAGTACAGAAGTTCTTCCGTTAGAAGATACATATGGTCGTGTGCTAGCAGAGCCTATCGTCGCAAAACATGACGTGCCGCCTTTTGATCGTTCGCCGTATGACGGGTTTGCAATTCGTGCGGAAGATTCGGTGGGTGCTTCAGGTGATGCAAGAAAAGCGTTTCGTGTGATTGGAGAAATTGGTGCAGGGCATGTAGCGGATCGTCCGATTGAGCCAGGTGAATCGTTTCGCATCATGACAGGTGCATTGATTCCAGAACATGCGGATGCGGTCGTGATGCTGGAGCAAACGGTGGAGAATGATAATGGATTTACGTTACGTAAGCCGTTTGAAGCGGGCGAAAACATTTCGCGTCAAGGCGAAGATGCGAAGCGAGGGGAGACATTGATCGAAGCAGGAACGATCATTCATCCAGGAACCATTGCGTTGCTAGCGACATTTGGCTATGCGCAAGTGCGTGTCGCGAAACGGCCAATTGCAGGGGTATTGTCGACTGGGACGGAATTATTGGACGTCGCTGAAGAACTCGAGCCGGGGAAGATCCGCAATTCAAATGGACCGATGATTCGTGCACAGTTGGCGCGAATGGGAATTGACTATACATCGTATGGCATGATGGAAGACGACTTGGATGCATGCACTGAAATCGTTGAGAAGGCACTGCAGGAAACAGACTTGCTTATTACAACAGGCGGCGTGTCGGTCGGAGATTACGATTATTTGCCGGTAATCTACGAACGACTCGGTGCGGAAGTATTGTTCAATAAAGTGGCGATGCGTCCAGGTAGTGTGACGACGGTGGCAGTGTTAGGGTATAAATTATTATTCGGTCTCTCAGGAAATCCTTCTGCTTGCTTCACGGGATTTGAATTATTCGCACGCCCTGCCATTTACTCGATGATGGGCTGTACAGCGCCTTATATGCCGCGTATTCAAGCGGTTCTTGGGGAAGATTTCAAGAAAGCGAATCCGTTCACTCGTTTCGTTCGCGCTAGCTGGTCGATGACAACTGAAGGAATCATAGCGACGCCTGCAGGTTTCAATAAATCCAGTGCAGTGTCATCTATCGCGCGGGGGAACTGCATGATCGTCTTGCCAAGCGGAACCCGCGGCTTTGAAAAAGGTATGCTGGTGGACGTATTGTTACTAGGAACGGAACAAGGTGTGGAGCGTTGGGAACTGTGAAGACACTACATGTCGTTGGCTTCAAGAACAGTGGAAAAACGACGCTTGTTTCGCACTGGATCACCGTGCTGAAACAGCTTGGTTACGAAGTGGCGGTGCTCAAACATCATGGGCATGGGGGCGCGCCCGCACTACCGCCAGCGCATACGGATACGGTGCAATTCTTACAATGTGGAGCAGTCTCAACTCTTGTGGCGGGCGGCGATATGATACAATTGATACAGAATAAAGAACGTTCATTTGAACAGTTAAAGACATTGGCCGCGTCTAGTGAGCCGGATGTTTTATTGATAGAAGGCTATAAAAAAGAAGCCGGTGAGAAAGTGGTGCTCATCCGAAATGAAGAACAACGGCAAGAGCTGGAGTCGTTGTCTGGAATCATTCAGACGGTGGAAACAGCCGAATTGTTCGATGACATTACACGACTCGATGAGTGGCTGCAAGAATGGGTGGAGGCAAGAGAATGAAACGATATGAAATCATAGATACGCCGATTGATGTGCAGAAATACAGCGATCTCGTTTTGCATCCGGCAGCGGGCGCCGTGACAGTGTTCACGGGACATGTTCGTGAATGGACGCATGGCGTACGGACATTGTATCTCGCGTATGAAGCGTATGTCCCGATGGCGGAAAAGAAGCTTGCTGAAATCGGTGCGGAGATGGAAGCGAAGTGGCCGGGAGTTCGAGTCGCTATGGCACATCGGATTGGTGAGCTGAAAATATCAGACATTGCTGTAGTCATCGCGGTATCGTCACCTCACAGAAAAGAAGCGTATGACGCAAATGAATATGCAATTGAGCGCATTAAAGAAGTCGTACCGATTTGGAAGAAAGAAATCTGGGAAGACGGCGAAGAATGGATCGGTGCACAGAAGAAATATCCAGAGAAAGGGAGCGAATCACAATGATTACAGTTCATTACTTTGCAAGGCTGCGCGAGTTGACGGGTAAAGGGGAAGAGTCTTTGGATTGTGCGCCTTTGACGGTCGATGAATTGCTGAACTGGGCAGAAGACACGTATCCGGGTTTCGGTAAAGAGACGATTCATGTAGCGGTGAATGAAGAATATGCCTTAAAGGATGATGTCATTCAGGCGGGAGATGTCTGTGCGTTTATTCCACCAGTGAGTGGCGGATGAAGACGGTCGGTGTGTTGCTAGCGGGCGGTCAATCGCGGCGTTTTGGCTCGCCAAAAGCATTTGCGACGCATGAAGGTCACGCGTTCTATCGTTATTCGTTAGATGCATTGCGTCCAATTTGCGATGAAATCGTTATTGTCACGCGTCCTGAAAGCAAAGAGTTGTTTCCAGACACTGTTAGGGTGACGACAGATCTGGAGTCGTTTTCCGGAATGGGTCCTCTTGCAGGGATTTTATCTGCAATGGAGTTGTTGGAAGCAGACCGATACGTAGTATTGCCTTGTGATATGCCGTTTATTGAAGCGGGTGTCATGAAAAGATTGCTTGAATTGCATCATGGAGATATTTCGTCTGCCACGGTAGAAGGCAAACGACATCCACTTGTTTCGGTCTGGAATGCTAACGTCAAACCGACGATAAAACAAGCGTTACTCAATGGCAATCGTCGAGTCATGCATGTGCAAGCGCAACATGAAAGTCAGTGGATTGAAGGCGCTGTATTAACCAATACACCTGAAATAACTTTTAAAAATGTCAACACGCCATGTGAACTAGAAAGGGGATGAAGAAGATGAATGCCATTGTAGATCAGCTCGGTCGCCCGATTCGGGATTTGCGGATTTCTGTTACGGATCGCTGTAATTTCCGCTGTACGTACTGTATGCCGAAAGAAGTTTTTGGCGATGACTTTTTATTTCTAGCTAAAAATGAATTGCTATCGTTTGAGGAGTTGGAGCGCTTGGCACGGATTTTTGCTCAGTTAGGTGTGAAGAAACTACGCTTGACGGGCGGTGAACCGCTGATGCGCCGAAACTTACCCGAGTTGATACGAAAGCTTCACGACATCGAAGGGATCGAAGACATCGGACTTACAACGAATGCAGTGTTGCTCGGTCAATACGCGCAAGCGCTTTACGACGCTGGATTGCGCCGTCTAAATATCAGTTTAGACGCACTCGATCCAGAATTATTCGGACAGATCAACGGCCGTGGCATTTCACCTGAACTTGTTCTCAAAAATATCCAAAAGGCACAAGACATAGGCTTCACCATTAAAGTAAATATGGTCGTACAAAAAGGTATCAATGAAAGCGAGATCCTCCCAATGGCAGCGTATTGCAAAGAACGCGGCATCACGTTACGCTATATCGAGTTCATGGATGTCGGTAATGACAACGGCTGGAGTTTTAAAAAAGTCGTCACGAAGAAAGAAATCTACGACATGCTGGCAACTGAATTCGATATGGAGCCTGCGGAAGAAGACTATTACGGTGAAGTAGCCAAACGCTATCGCTATACAGGGACGGATGCGCAAGTGGGCTTCATTACATCTGTTTCGAAGTCGTTTTGTTCCACGTGTACACGTTCTCGTCTATCATCCGAAGGGAAACTCTACACGTGTCTCTTCGCGTCAGAAGGCTTTGACCTGCGGGAATTAATTCGTTCGGATCAAACCGACGAAGAAGTATACGAAGTGATCGCCAACGTCTGGAGAGGCCGAAAAGACCGCTATTCCGATGAACGTACGGAGCAGACCGTGAAGAACCGTAAGAAAATTAATATGAACTATATCGGTGGCTAAAGGAGTGCTGTCCATGAAACCAACAGTATATATTTGTCGAGAGATGCCGGAAGAAATGATCGCCCCAGTACGTGAATACTATGAAGTACGCATGTGGGAATCAACGAGTGAAGCGGTTCCCCGTGATGTGTTGTTAAAAGAAGTGGCTGACGCTGACGCGCTATGGACCGTCATTTCCGATCAAATCGATGAAGAAGTCCTCAACGCAGCCCCTTCATTGCAACTAATCGTTAATATGGCAGTGGGCTATAATCACATCGATGTTAAAGCGGCGGCGGCACGGAATATTACCGTAACGAATACACCGGATGTGCTGACAGAAACGACTGCAGATTTGGCGTTTGCTTTATTGATGGCGACGGCCCGTGATTTGATCGGTGCAGAGAATATGTTGCGCGAAGGGCGCTGGACGTCATGGGAGCCACTTGGTTTCACGGGAATGGATGTATATGGAGCTACATTGGGGATCGTCGGCATGGGCCGGATCGGTGAAGCGGTGATGAAACGTGCAAAAGGGTTCGATATGGACGTGCTATATCACAACCGTAACCGCAAGTCCGAAATGGAAGATATGTATGGCTGTCGTTATGCCGGATTGCCTGATTTACTAGCGTCGTCTGATTTCGTGCTAATTTTGGTGCCGTTCAGTGAAGAGACGAAAGGTATGATTGGCGAAAAACAGTTGTCCCAGATGAAAGAGACGGGTATTCTGATCAATGTCGCACGTGGCGGTATCGTGGATGAAGACGCACTGTTTGATGCGCTACGCACGAAAAAGATTCATGCGGCAGGGCTAGACGTGTTTGAGACTGAGCCTGTTCCGCTAGATCATCCGTTGCTGACATTGCCGAATGTGACAGTGCTTCCGCATATTGGCAGTGCTACAGTGAAGACGCGCAAGGCGATGATGAAGTTGAACGTGGACGCGTTACTTGCATTTGCGCAAGGGGAAGAGCCCAATCATCAAGTTCGTGGTTAGTTGGTATGCGCTAAGATCAACTAGTTTATTTTACTGTATAGTGTGACATGCAAAGATTTACTCACCCCCCTCTACAATGAAAAAAGAGACTAGCCACGTCGTACTCGCTGACTTGGCTAGTCTCTTTTGTGTTGTCACTGGGATTTATTGATGAACAACCAAATCGCTGCGGACAGTTCGATTGCCTGCAACTGTAATTCGGAACCTTCAAACGCTTGACGGAACGAACGTACAACGGATTCCAGTAAATAGAATCGGGGGTGTTCAGCGGATAGCTCATCCAATAAAAACTGGCTGTATAATGTCTGTTGACTTTCTTCCTTCGGTAAATTGTCAATGAACTTTTGCAAATTCTCGATTAGCACTTCGCGTGGCATCGGATAAAACTCTGCGGCTGTTAAAATATCTTCCAGCAAGTTTTGCGACAGGAAATGTGCGTCTCGTTTTACGATATCCGGTACGAGGACTTCCATTCGTTGCATGACAAACTCCACTAGTTTCATCGTATCAATTCGCTCGGTAGTTGAACTTTTCCAGATGTTGAGCGCATGTTGGATGAATCCGAAAAGCAGCGATGCACAATCATAGGCGTAGGGTTTTACTTCTTCGCCGTAGACGTCGACCAGTCGTTTCGCAATCCATGCGAGTTCACGGAAGTGCATCTGCTTGACGAATTGACGTAGCTCGTCATCAGGTGAATGAACGATTGTTTCAAACAGTGGAAGTAAGTTTTGTTCCCGGTTCATCGTCAAACGAATTTCAATTTGTTCAGAGAGCAAGGCAGGGTCTGCTAGATCTTTGCCAATCGCTAGCTCATTTCTTCGTAAGTAACTTATACAATAAGCGTCTCGCAAAATCGCCATGAGACATTCATTTTTAGAAGAGAAGTAATTATAGAACGTTCCCTTTGAAATTTGCGCTGCATCCAAAATATCCTGAATAGATGTCGCGTGAAAGCCTTTGTCGATGAATAATTGTTTTGCGATAAGCAATACGTGCTTTTTGCGGTCATTCATAGATAATCACCTGTGTGTTTTATTTTTTATACCCTGTGTATACTTTATATACTATTCTTAAAACATTGTTACATCAAGCTTTTGAGATTTTTGAAATCTATTAGTTGTAATAAATATACTGACGGTATAAAATATAAATCTGACATAACTTTCACATGCTATAGGAGGATAAAATGGTAGAATCAATAGAAATTAAAAAAATGCATGAGAAACCGCCCTATGGCATTATAGCCATATTATTCATAGGGGCGTTTGTTGCGATCTTGAACAATACTTTACTGAATATTGCATTGCCGGTCATTATGGAAGAGTTTTCTATTACTCCATCGGCTGTTCAGTGGCTGACGACAGGTTATATGCTGGTCAACGGGATTATGATTCCGGCAAGTGCGTTTTTCATTCAGAAGTTTACAAATAGAAGAATCTTCATTATCGCGATGGTGCTTTTCTCTCTAGGGACGTTTATCGCAATCATCGCACCGACATTCTCTTTACTAGTAGTTGCACGTATGATCCAAGCTACCGGTTCGGCACTGATGATGCCACTGTTGATGAATGTAATGTTGACGGCTTTCCCAATTGAAAAACGGGGAGCGGCATTAGGAATGTTCGGTCTTGTGATGTTCACGGCACCTGCAATTGGGCCGACATTGTCTGGCTGGATAGTCGAGCATTATTCGTGGCGGACATTGTTTGAGATTGTGCTGCCGATTTCATTGCTAACATTGGCCCTCGCCATCTTCAAACTCAAGAATATTACACCGAATCGTGATGTACGCATCAATTTCTCCTCGTTAGTATTGTCGACTATCGGTTTTGGTGGTTTGCTGTACGGTTTCAGTTCTGCGGGTGAAAAGGGTTGGAGTTCTCCGATCGTCTATGGCACAATCGCGATTGGTACGATTTCGCTCGTGCTATTCATTCTAAAACAATTACGCATGAAAGAGCCGATGCTCGATTTTCGGATTTACAAATATCCGATGTTTGCCCTTGCTTCCGTCGTATCGATGGTATTGTCTGTTGCGATGTTTTCTGGAATGATTTTGACACCGCTATATGTGCAAAACGTTCGCGGGATTTCACCGTTAGATGCTGGATTGCTGATGTTGCCGGGTGCGGTATTGATGGGGATCATGTCGCCCATCACAGGTCGTTTATTCGATAAATACGGGCCGCGTGTCCTAGTTTACACAGGACTTAGTATTTCGGTATTCTCGACGTATTTATTGAGCCAATTGCAGATGGATACAGGTTATTATTATTTGATGGGTGTCTATACGCTTCGGATGTTTGGTTTATCGATGGTCATGATGCCGGTTATGACAAACGGAATGAACTCGTTGCCGATGATCTCCAACCCACATGGTACGGCAATGAATAACACATTGCAGCAAGTATCGGGCGCGATTGGTTCGGCGTTGTTATTGACGCTTATGACAAAACGATTGGATGTATCAGCGGCTGTCCAAGCGAAGGATTTGGCCGCCTCTGGAGTCGATGTATCCACTATGAAAGCGGAGATTGAACGTATGGCGATGCTAGATGGCGTCAATCACGCATTCTTCATTTCTACTATGATTACACTCGTCGCATTGATTTTATCGTTATTCATTAAACGGGTCATGCCACCGACAACTGGTGAAGTGAAAAAACAGTCTGAATAGTAAAACAAGGGGTTTCGTATGCTGCTATGCATGCGGAGCTTCTTTTTAGTATGGTATAGTAAAAAGAAAAGGTTGTGTTCGATGTGATAGGGAATAAAGAAAAATGCCCATGCGGAAGCGGGGAAATCGTGGAGAACTGCTGTGGCAAAACAGAAATGCCGGGCACAAATGCAGTCCAAGAAGAATTGAAGAAAGTATTAAACAGCTATTATGAAACGTCCTTGTCTCCTGCTGAGATTCAATCATTAGAAGGATTATTGAAAGAGTGGGCTGGACGTCTCGGTGAGTGGATGGAAGAAGAGGAACTCGTGACGAATGTCAGCGATTACTATTTCTTCGTCGTGCGGAAAGATCTTTGGAGACGCCATCTTGTAAAAGCGCTAAACCGTACACAAAATAGAGCGGTACGGGCCATTTTAAAGAGCTGGCAAAATGTTTTCATTACATTCGCAGAAGTGACGAAGGCGGATAAAGACGTCTACCATATGAAAGAGATTCTTGGTGAAGGCGAGTATTTATTGGCAAGAGAAGCGGGTGAGCCTGAAGATGTTCGCGCTGTCGTTGCGATTGTCTTGGAAGAGATGCGCAATGAAGAGCGCTGGGTCATGCCGATTTCTGCCATTGCAGTGAATGATCATATGAGTGATGAACTATTGACGCGTGTGCAAGAACTAGCTGAAACGAGCGAGGAAAAGAATAGTTTCAATTTCTTCAAGAAGCACCTTGTCGATATTTATGAAGTGGTTTGCAAGCTAGACGTTCAGACGTTATCTGACGTAGTGGAGCAGAATTTCACACCATTGCAACGTGAAGTAGTGGAAATATTAGATGCTGCACTCGAGAAGGAAGAGCTACATCCGGGCGCGTATGAAATGTTACTATCCTTGCTGGCGTATTACTTTACCGACCAGAATCCGAAGTTCCGTAAGCCGGAAGTACTCGCTGCGGCGGCGTTCCAATTGGCAGTCGATACGAGTATGATGACGAATACGTATACACAAGCAGAAGTAGGTAAACTGTTCGGGGTTTCGGTCTCTTCGTTCCGAAAGCATACTGATATTCTACTAGAGAAGATTGAAGACCTTGAAAAGATGATGGCAGAAAGGCAGACCGATGCTGTGTATCATATCGGTACCAACCCTCTTCCATCTGAGCAAATGAATTGGCAAGTGCATATGTTAACGCAAAAGCATAATTTCGATTCGTTTGAAGAAGCACAAGCGTACATTCAAGAAGCGATCCAGCAGCCGTTCGAGCCGGAAAATCAACAACAAGAAGCACAGATGCTTTGCTATATGGCGTACAATGCCGAAACGATCGAGCAGCGACATGACTTCGCAGTAGGTGCATATGGCGCTGATCCGACGAATGTCGATGCGTTGTTACTTCAGACGGAGTTGACAGATTCGAAGGACGAGCAGGAGAAGTTCTTCAAACAAGCGATATTCTCCGGTGAAAAACAATTTGACAATCGTGCGGAAGATGCGTGGAAGTTCGCACCGAATCGTCCATATTTACGCAGCTTGATGCAGTACGGTGTGTGGTTCTATGAGCAAGACCGTTTTGTTGAAGCGAGCGACATGTTATTGCGTCTTCTATCGCTTGACCTCTTTGACCATCAAGGTGCACGATACTTGGCGATTTCTTCGTTGATCCATCAAGGAGAAATTGATCAAGCGGCACAGGTGCTGGAGGCGAGTGCAGAAGTTTCTAAAGATGATGCAGCGTATTGGTATTTGTCATGGTTGGTCGAGATGGAACGCGCGCAAGGTACGTCTTCAGAGCGCGCTTTAGAGTTATTCGCTAAGGCGGAGCAGTTAAATCCACATGTCAGTAAGTTGATGGAGATGGCTGTGGAGAAAATGAGTTATCCGAAGAGTGTTGCTCTTACGCCGGGTAGTCATGAAGAAGCGCACTATATTTGGTATTTATTGTAATGCATGCGAACCGTCATGGCGAGTTGGAATTTCCGACTTGCTGTGGCGGTTTTTTGTATGGGCAGGGATGAGCCGGAAAGCACCGTTGATCTGCGTTTTAGGCGGATACTTCCCACACCAACTCTCTACAGTACGGATTTCGTTCATTCTGGAGTATCAAAGCGCATGCACATCCATCAAGATTCGCTGTCTTCCGCTTACAATCAATGAATGTCGTTTTCTTTAGGGGGAAATGCTCATACTTTCTTCTAAGCGCTCATACTTCCACGACATCCGCTCATAAATCGCTCTAGGCGCTCTATCAATCCCCTAGAGCGCTCTATCCATCCATTTAACCGCTCTATGAAATGACACAAGCGCTCTATACCCGTTATCAATTGTTGACCATCAAGTGAATTTATCCGGAATATGTCTAGCTTTAAAGGAATAGGATGATATATTGTCGAACAATTCTAATAGAGACAACTGACGAAAATTATATCGAGCAGAGAGGAGTAGTTTTGATGAAGCTAACTAATTATATTGACGGCATGTGGCAGGAGGAAGCTGCTAGTTATACAGCTGTACTCAACCCGGCGAACGGGGATGAATTAGCACAAGTACCTTTGTCAACGGATGAAGAGGTTCGGCAGGCGGTTGCTGCGGCGAAGGAAGCACAGAAGAAATGGGCTTTGGTGCCGGCACCGAAACGTGCGGATTATCTCTATGAAATTGGCCGTATTATGAAAGGCAAAAAAGAACATCTAGCGCAAGTACTGACGAAGGAAATGGGTAAAGTCATAGAAGAGGCACGTGGTGAAGTGCAAGAAGGGATTGACATGGCGTTCTACATGGCTGGAGAAGGTCGCCGATTGTTCGGTGAAACGGTTCCGTCTGAGTTGCAGGATAAGTTTGCGATGAGTGTTCGAGCACCGATTGGTGTTGTGGGTCTGATCACTCCATGGAACTTTCCGATTGCCATTGCTACATGGAAATCGTTCCCGGCAATTGTCGCCGGAAATACATTCATTTGGAAACCGGCGACGGAAACGCCGTTGATGGCATATGAAATGGCGTTGATCTTTGAAGAAGCCGGCTTGCCGCGTGGTGTGGCGAATATCGTCTTTGGTTCAGGTGCAGATGTAGGCACTGCGCTGATCGAACATCCGGACGTACGGGTTATTTCATTTACCGGCTCGACGGAAACAGGACGTCACGTTGCGGAATTAGGCGGTCGCCATTTGAAGAAAGTATCTCTAGAAATGGGCGGCAAAAATGCGGTCATCGTGCTGGAAGATGCAGATATTGAACTAGCGGTAGAAGGAATTTTGTGGAGCGCATTTGGAACGGCAGGACAGCGCTGTACAGCTTGTAGTCGAGTCATCGTTCATGAAGATGTGAAAGAAGAATTGCAGAAACGTCTGATGGAGAGCATGAAAGACTTAACGATGGGCGACGGTCTGGATGAAACGGTGAAAGTCGGTCCAGTGATCAATGAAAAGGCACTGGAGAAAATCCAGAGCTATATCGAAATCGGTAAAAGTGAAGGTGCAAATCTAGTGGCAGGTGGAAATGTGCTGAATGAAGGGAAATTCGCGAATGGATATTATGTTGAGCCCACATTGTTTGCGGATGTCGCATGGGATAGCCGACTCGCGCAAGAAGAAATTTTTGGCCCAGTCGTTTCATTGATCACGGTCAGTAGTCTGGATGAAGCGATTGAAGTGAATAACAGCGTTGCGTATGGCTTGTCCAGTTCGATTTTCTCGCAAGATGTCAATAAAGTATTCCGCGCACAACGCGACCTGGATACAGGTATCGTCTATATCAACGCAGGCACGACAGGTGCGGAAATTCATTTGCCGTTTGGTGGAACGAAAGGGACAGGGAACGGTCATCGTGACTCCGGGGTCGCGGCACTCGATGTCTTTACGGAATGGAAGAGCATTTACATCGATTACAGCGGCAAGTTGCAACGCGCACAAATCGATACGGAATGAACTCACAGGAAGAAGGGATGAGCAGATGAAAATTGTTGTATTAGGTGCGGGATTAATGGGAAAAGAAGTCGTGCGTGATTTAGTAAAGCAAGACGAAGTGAAGAAAGTGTATCTCGCGGACCGTGCGATTCGGCAAGCGGAAGATTTCGCCGAAGAATTAATGAATGAAAAGCTCGACATTTTATTGCTCGATGCTACGAATGAAGAGCAACTTAGCGACGTAATGGGATTGGGCGATATCGTTGTCAACGCACTGTTTTATACATTCAATGAAGCCGTCGCCCGTTGTGCAGTAGAACGAGGCGTACACGTTGTGGATCTAGGTGGACATATCGGCGGTGCAACGGAAAAAGTGCTTGCGCTACATGAACAAGCTATCGCAAAAGGTGTAACGCTAATTCCGGACCTCGGGGTGGCACCGGGTATGATTAATATTCTGGCAGGTTACGGCGCATCATTGCTGGATGAAACTCAGTCGATCAAACTTTACGTAGGTGGAGTTCCGGTCAAACCTGAGCCGCCACTGAATTATCATGTCGTCTTTTCATTGGAAGGGTTATTTGATCATTACACTGACACATCACGCGTTATGCGAAATGGCAAAGTGAAGGAATTGCCTTCATTGTCGGAAATTGAAATGTTAGAATTCAACGGCTATGGCGAAATGGAGGCTTTCCATACATCAGGTGGTACGTCGACGTTGCTTGAGTCATTCCCTACTATTGAAACGCTAGAATACAAGACGATCCGTTACCCGGGTCATGCCGACAAAGTTCAAGTATTAGTGGATCTTGGCTTACTGTCTAGGGAATCCACGATCCGTGTAGATGGTAGACCATTACGTGTGCGCGACGTCATGCTCGCTCATTTGACACCACAGTTACGCCTTGGAGATAAATCGGATGCTGTATTACTCCGCGTCATAGTTAGCGGGACGAAAGACAAGCAGCCGCATACGGTGACGTTCAATATGATTACCGAAAAAGATCAGAACACTAACGAAACGGCCATGGCACTTGCGACGGCCAACACCATTTCCGTTGTAGCGCAAATGATTGGCAATGGTGTCATTACGAAAAGAGGCGCTTATCCACCAGAAAAAATCGTGCCTGGCGAACTGTATATACAAGAAATGAAGAAACGCGGAGTTGTTATTGACGTACAACAGGCCTGATACAGTATATACTGGTAGGAAAGCGTGGATTTAGATCTCAATAGACCATCTCCTCGTATTTCTAAGGAGTGAAGTGAACATGAAACAAACATTGAATTCATCGCAGATGGGATTACAGCATCTCGCAACGAATCGACGGACGGTAAATAGGTTATTCGAATTCGTGCTAGTCGATTTCGGATTTCTCGACCATATTCCGTTTCCAATTATGCGTAAAGCACTCAAGAAAAACATCTTGCGTGCAGTCTACTTGACGGACGGCATCAACGTGTACGGCTATGCCATCTATCAGGAAATCCCCAAATACGGAGGCATTCACGTACTCTATTTGGCAATAGCGCCCGAATTTCGTTCGTATGGGTTAGGTAGCGTGATGCTTCGCCGTCTGGACGCGTTATCGCCAGCAGGAATTCTACTGGAAGTGGAAGATCCGGACTTTTCCCGAAATGAAGAAGAATTATCTATTCGGACACGACGTATTGCATTTTATGAACGCAATGGACTGACACTTGATCAAACAGTGAAGCTGACAAATTTCAAGCATCCATTATTATTGATGACCACTTCAGAATTGCCCGCTTTGAACGAGCGCCAGTTTAGAAAGTTTTATCGACAGTTGTATAACCGCGTATATGGCCTACCAGTCGGGCAGATTGCAGTGAACGCACGCATCAAAAAAGCCTAGTTTCATTGTAAAGGAGGACACGAAGATGGACTTTACATTTACAGATGAACAGAACATGTTGCGACAGACAGCAAGACAGTTTGTGGATGCGGAAATTATGCCGCATATTGCGAAATGGGATACACAAGGTAGTTTTGACAAAGGAATTTGGAAACGGCTCGCGGATCTTGGATTCATGGGCGTCTGCGTACCCGAAAAATATGGCGGCAGTGGGATGGATTATAATGCTTTGGCCATTTTATGCGAAGAACTCGAACGTGGCGACACGGCTTTTCGCACTGCAGTTTCCGTACACATCGGTTTGAATTGCATGACGCTGATGCAGTGGGGAACGGAAGAGCAGAAACAAAAGTATTTAGTGCCACAAGCGAAAGGTGAGAAAATCGGTGCGTTCGGATTGACGGAACCTAGCGCTGGCTCGGATGTTTCTGCACTGCAAACGACGGCGGTTCGTGACGGGGATACGTATGTATTGAACGGTCAGAAAACGTGGATTTCACTTTGTGATGCGGCAGACAATTTCCTCGTTTTCGCCTACACGGATAAATCGAAAAAACATCACGGCATCAGCGCATTTATTGTTGAGCGGACCATGCCTGGATTTTCATCGAAGGCAATTAAAGGGAAGTACGGCATTCGTGCAGGTAACACGGGTGAGCTGTTTTTTGAAGACGTGCGCATACCCGCTGCCAACTTACTTGGTGAAGAAGGTGAAGGATTCAAAATTGCGATGGCGGCGCTTGATAACGGTCGTTTCACCGTGGCGGCTGGTGCAGTGGGCTTATTGTACGCCTGCCTTGAATCGAGCGTAGAGTACGCAACAACGCGTGAAACATTTGGAAAGAAAATAGGAGAACACCAGCTTGTGCAACAGATGCTTGCGAAGATGGAAGCCGGTTATCAGATGAGTCGTCTTCTTGTATATCGTGCGGGTGAGTTGAAGAATAGCGGTGTTCGGAATACGCGTGAGACGTCGCTCGCGAAGTGGCAAGCTTGTGATTTTGCTAACCAAGCAGCAGACGACGCAGTGCAGATCCATGGAGCGTACGGCTATTCGGATGAGTATCCAGTTGCACGGTATTTACGCAACTCCAAAGCGCCTGTCATTTACGAAGGCACACGTGAAATCCATACCATCATGCAAGCGGAGTATGTGCTTGGGGAGCGTAGTGATAAGAAGTTGAATCGTATGTTGCCTAAATGGCCGTTTGAGGAATGAAAATGATGCGGTGAGCCAGTATGTGTGGCTTACCGCATCATTTTTTTGTGGAATTTATAGTTGTAATGCAATAGCACGATGAATATATACTAGTATGCGATGACGCTTCGACGTTCATCCCGAATTAAGAACCGACGAAATCTCCGCCATCCACATGTATCGTCTGCCCTGTCATATAACTTGAGTCCTGTGAAGCCAAGAAGACATAAGCGGGTGCGTTCTCAGCAGGCTGTCCACGGCGTTTCATCGGGGTATCTGCTCCATGTTCAGCCACTGTTTTCGCATCGAATGTAGCAGGGATCAATGGTGTCCAGATCGGTCCGGGTGCTACTGCATTCACTCGAATCCCTTTCTCCGATAGATTTAACGCCAATGAACGTGTAAAGCTTGTGATGGCTCCTTTTGTCGCGGAGTAATCAAGCAGTCCAGGCGATCCGTTATAGGCTGTAATCGAAGAAGTGTTGACTATGCAGTCGCCTTTTTTCATATGAGTAATGGCTGCTTTTGACATATAGAACAAGCCGAAAAAGTTCGTTTCAAACGTTTCCTTCAACTGCTCTTCCGTAATGTCTTCGATGGACTGTTGAGGGAATTGTTTTCCGGCATTATTGACCAGTATATTAAGATCACCAAAGTCGTCAATAACTTGGTTGATCAGCTGTTTACAGTTTTCATCGCTACTAATATCGGTTTGATATTTCTTCGCTTTGCCACCATATTTCTCAATTAATTCAATTGTTTTATCCGCATCTTCGTCTTCCTGATCTGCCAAATAGGCGATGGCTACGTTCGCTCCTTCTTTCGCATAGGCAACGGCGACGGCACGACCAATTCCGCTGTCGCCACCTGTGATCAATGCCGTTTTGCCTTTAAGTTTCTCTGCACCCTTGAAGTTAGGATCATCATAAATTGGAGCGGGATGCATCTCTTCCTCGACGCCAGGCTGCGTAGATTGTGTTTGTCCTGTTATATTGTCGTCGATTTTCTCGTATCGATCTTGACTCATGTGACATCCTCCTCGGTGTGTAGTTATCAAAAGTATTCCCTGATTGCCGGCGAACAAACATCCAGATATTCGATAGAAAATTAATCCAAGCTGTCTTTTTGCGTGTTATAATAAAGTCATTACGTACTATATAACAGCTAAGGAGCGTGTCTTCATGAACTTTCAACCTTCCAAAAAAATGTCCATCTTCTCACCGGCGATCTTTGGTGATTTAAAAGCAACCGCTGAGTTAAAAAAAGCGACAGGTGCGCAAGTCGTCGATTTAAGTCTTGGTAGCCCCGACCTTCCGCCTGACGAGCGTGTGCGTCAAGCGTTGTCTGAGCAAAGCGCATTAGCATCATCTTACGGCTACACTCTCGGAGGGACGAAGCGGTTCCATGAAGCTGTCGCGAATTATTACAAGCGGCGGACAGGTGTCATCATTAACCCTCATACAGAAATATTGCAGACGATGGGTTCGCAGGAAGGTCTCGTTCATTTACCTTTCGCGTTCTGTGACGAAGGAGATTATGTCCTCACGACGAATCCTGCCTACGTTGCCTATGACGCAGGAATTAAACTAGCGGGTGCCGTACCGTACTACATGCCATTGCTTGCGGAGAACGGCTTCTTGCCTAATCTCAAAGAAGTCCCGGAAGACGTGCTGAAAAAGACTAAACTACTTATCTTGAACTTACCAGGAAATCCGGTACCGGCTATGCCGAATGAAGCCTTTTTTGAAGAAGTCGTAGCGTTTGCGAAGAAATACGAAATCATCGTACTTCATGACGCAGCATACTCGGAATATTATTTCACGGGCGACCGTCCGGCAAGTTTCCTCACGACACCTGGCGCAATGGAAGTCGGTATGGAAATCAACTCGCTATCCAAAAGCTTCAGCTTAGCAGGTGCACGAATCGCTTACTTTGTTGGGAATGCAGACATGATCAAAGTGTTGCGCGAACTAAAATCTAATCTCGACTATGGAACATTCGGACCGATCCAAGAAGCAGCCATTGTCGCACTTGATAATGGAGAAGAAATCACAGATCGCCTACGCGCAGAGTTCTCTAAACGTCATCACGCGTTAATGGACGGACTCGCATCCTTGGGCTGGGAAACCACGCCGTCTGAAGGCGGTATGTTCGTCTGGGCAAAATATCCGTATGACCTGGACGATATAGAATTTGTTTTCGAAGTCATCAAACAAGCTGGCGTCGTCATGGTACCGGGCAGCATCTTTGGCACTGCCGGGGTAGGTTACGTCCGCCTTGCACTCGTGCAAAAAGTGGAATTGATTGAACAAGCGATTGAACAACTTAGAGAATTATCGATTGTGAGTGTATAAATACTAGCGAGGGAGAGCGAGGTTTTCCGCTCTTCCTTTTTAGAATGAAAAAATGAGTCGGAACTAATTTGGTAATAGACGTTTACTATCGTAAGCTACCTATAGAAATGAAGTGGAGAGAGGAGGGATATGATGGACGAACAAGAAAAAGGCCGGATCCACAGAAAGAAAAACAACATTCAACCCCGTAGGAAAAAGCAGAGCATCGTGATCTGGAGCGTTGTCGCCATGGCCACTGTGATGTTTTTGCTACTCGTGCTACCGTTATTGCAAGAGTCGAATACTGAAAATGAAGAGATTGTACCGGCTGTAGGTCTTTATGAAGATATAGAAAAAGTGCAACTCAAAGTGTTACAAGAGAAAGCGTTAGAAGATGGAAAAATCGAATACTTAATTGAAGTAAATAATGACACCAACAGGGTGATCCACCAGCCTACATTAACCTTCAGCTTCGAGGTGAAAATAGAGAAAGGTAGGGGAGAGAACCCCTTCAAGTACTCGACTGATCTTGGACTGGAAATCGAACCGGGACAAAAAATGAAAATACCGCTCAAAGTCGATGTCAGTCTACTCAACCAGGAGAAGATCGATCCTGATCACATTATGCTTGAGGTGAAAGGATATCTTGACGAACTGGAGCTTGAAAATCTATTTCATATAGGACGATCCATTAGCAACGTAGAAGGCGACAGACAATGGAAGAAGCTATGACCAAGCTAAAATGACTCTATAAAAGGAGTTATTTAGCTTTTTTCAATAGAATGTAACGGAATCAAAAATTTTCAGTCTACTCTAATACAAAGGAATTAAGAGGAGATGAAAACTATGAATACAAGCAGGTGGCTCATTGTATTGGGGGCAGCAGGAACGATCGGAATCCTTGTACTGATCAGTTTCCTACTTTGGCCGAAAGTGGGTATTACATCCACGAAATCTGTGCTTGCAGGTCAATCGCTGAATGTCTATTTCACGGAACCAGTGAAAAAGAACTTGGATGCTTCGGAGTTTCATATTATGAAAAGCAATAAGAGAACTCCGGCCAAGCTTTCGTATGGAAATGGAAAGACGTCGTTACAAGTAGGGGAGCTACAACCAGGAGACTATACATTGCATATCCCAACGAATAGTTTTGGAATATGGAAACGCGCAGCTTACAAAGCACTTTCATTCACCGTCCTCGAATCTGTACAGCCCGTCACTTCCATTAAGGAAATAAAGAACTTCTTTGAACGAGTGGAGCCTCAAGGACGCAGTGAAATCATGGAAGAGTCTTCGTCGGAGGATAAAGCTTCTACTAGTGGCGGCGCTGATCATTCACAAACCAATCAGCAAGTGGCGGGAGTAGACGAAGCAGATACTGTCAAAACGGATGGTGATTTCCTCTATGATATCCTAAATGGCGAAGGACTTATGATCACCGATATCCGTAATCCTAACGAGATGGTCCGTGCCAGCGAGGTAGCTTTTTCGGATGAGTTTTATGCAAACCAACTGTATATAGATCAAGATAAAGTCGTATTAATTGGTGGCCGAAATCTAGATGCGCCGACATCCAATATGGATTCGAAAATCACGGAAGACCGGATGATGCCGACACAACAACTGTCCGTCATTCGTGTCTATGACGTCACAGACCGTACGAATCCGAAACTTATTCGTGAAACAGGTGCAGAAGGATACGTCATCGGAACACGTAAAATCGGCCAATTCGTCTATATGATCACGAATAATCAACCATTCCTTTGGTACGATCACCCAAAGCCGTTAGAAGATCAGCTAATACCAAAAGTCTATGATTCCACAGCCAATCAAAAAGTACAGTCGCTCGCACTTGATAAAATCTCGATTTTGCCAGGCGCGATGGAACACTCCTACTCGGTCATCACGACACTCGATATTGAGTCGGGAGAAAAAGGCGGAGTGGATACGAAAGCTTATCTTGGCAGTGGTGAACAACTGTACATGTCCGCAGATCATCTGTATCTGACGTCTACTAACTACCAAAACAATCAGCAAAGCACTAGTGAAGTATTCAAATTCAGCCTCGACAAAACGGACGTCTATTTCCTGCAAACCGCTCAACTAAAAGGGACGATCTTAAATCAGTTTTCGATGGATGAACACAATGGCTATTTCCGTGCAGTCACCACAGAAGGCAATCTCTGGGATGAACGCAATAAAGCGAAGAATCATTTATTCATCCTCGACGAAAATATGAAACAAGTCGGTTCGGTCGAAAATCTAGCGGTCAATGAACGCATTTATTCCGCACGATTCCTCGGAGATAAAGCATATATGGTAACGTTCCGTGAAACGGACCCGCTATTCGTCATGGATGTTGCGGACCCGCATCACCCGAAAGTGCTTGGCGAACTGAAGATCCCGGGCTTTAGCAATTACTTGCATCCGCTTGACGAAGGCCATTTAATCGGCTTTGGCTATGAAACAATCGCGAAGAAAAATCCACAAGGCGGCGCGCCGCTCATCCAAACAGGCGGCATGAAAATCTCTTTATTCGACGTAACAGATTTTGCGAATCCAAAAGAAACCGCATCTGAAGTTATCGGTGGGCAAGGCACCTATTCATCTGTCCAGCACGATCATCACGCGTTGTTCATTCATCCAACCCGCAACTTGTTTGGCTTTCCGATTTCGGTGTATGAGCAATCCAAGCGTGAAAACATCCTAGATCTACAAAGCTCCGGCGCAATGATATATGAAATCACTACTGAACGCGGTATTGTTAAGACAGCTGATCTAACCAAGCGCATGACAAATGACTACATGGACTGGGAGAAAGAAATTCAACGTCTGTTGTATAGCGGCAATTTCCTCTACACGATTTCGGCAAATGAAGTAAATAGCTACACATTAGACCATTTCACACCTCTGGATACGTTAGAAAGGGCTAGCTACACAACCAATAGTGTGCCACCTCTCGAATCGATAGAAAAATAAGGCTAGCGCGCTCTATGTTGTTTGGTTTCCGCTCAAAGAAGTCGGTCGAGCGCTCTATGTTGTTTGGTTTTCGCTCAAAGAAGTTGGTCGAGCGCTCTATGATGTTCGGTTTCCGCTCAAACAATCCAGCCGAGCGCTCTATGATATTCGATTTCCGCTCAAACAACCCAGTCAAGCGCTCTATGTTGTTTGGTTTTCGCTCAAAGAAGTTGGTCGAGCGCTCTATGATGTACGATTTCCGCTCAAACAACCCAGTCGAGCGCTCTATGCTGTTTGATTTCCGCTCAAACAACCCAGCCGAGCGCTCTATGCTGTTTGATTTCCGCTCAAACAACCCAGTCAAGCGCTCTACCACATTCAAAATCCGCCCCAATCACCCCACCACCCAATCAAAAAAGGTTGTCTTTTCACCTCCCGTACAGTAAGCTGTAATCAAACGCGCTCAGACTTACCACAACTGAACAAGATAGACAAAAATGGAGCCCTTTCTTTATGAAAGGAGCTCCATCTAATTTGGTGGCGATAGTTTATTTAATTTCGATTCGCTCAGCGGGCATCGGCATTCCGATGAAATGACCTTGCATCGCATCGATGCCCATTTCTTTCAGCAACGCAAATTGCTGTTCATTGCTGACGCCTTCTGCAATCGTATATAAGTTTATTTTTTTCGAAAGTTGAATCAATCCTTCAATCAATTTCTGTGTCTTCGGATTACTCAACAACGTATCGATAAAGACGCGGTCAATTTTGACACTGGTAATTGGCAAATGCTGCAAGTATCGCAACGATGCGTATCCAGAGCCGAAATCATCGAGAGTGAACTGTAAACCGAGGTTTTGCAGTTCGGACATTTGCGCCAGTACAGATTGTTCTTCTTCCGCTTTAAGCGCGAATTTTTCTGTGAACTCCAATTGTACTTTGTTTGCGGGGCATCCTGTTTCATTTAAGATGGAGATTAATCGGTCTTTCCATTGTGGGTTTAACGATTCACGAATGGATGAGTTGATGGAAATATTCATATCATTACCTGCCCGATGCCATTTCGTTACGAACGTCATCGCTTCTTCTGCCACATACGCACCGATTTCTTCAATCAGACCGTTTTCTTCAGCAATCGGAATCAATTCATCGGGACTGATGATGCCAAGATCTTCATCTTCCCAACGGACGAGCGCTTCGTAGCAAGTGATTTTCTCGCTCGCTACATCAAATTGCGGCAGATAGGCTACATGCAATGAATTGCGATCCAGTGCTGTCAGCATCTTGCGGTCGATTTCCAAACGGCGGTTTAGAATTTTATGAGACTCAGCTGATAAAGAAGCAATCCGTCCGCCACCTTGACTGATGACATCGGCTGCAGCAGTCATCGCGACTTTATATAGTTGCGTGTATGTTCTTTGATCTTCAGGGAAACGTACAATCCCGCCGCTAATCGAAAGAGTTTGCGCATTGTGACTAAGATAGATAGGTTGTTGTTTTAAGAATTCATAGAAACCTTGAATATACCAATCACCGAAAGCTGTCAGCACGACAAAGCTATTCGTATCGATACGCGCAATGGGACTATCCTGGAAGTAGCGCTTTAACCGGTTGGTGAATTCTTGGATTAGCTGCGTCTCAGATTCTTGAGATTGCAGCTCTTTCATAGTGTAGTAATGATCGATTGTCAAATAAACGAATGAAAAATGCGTTGCTTTTGCGATAGAGTCATTGACTACTTGTTCCAGCTTATGGCGACTCATGAGTCCAGTTTCTACGTCAATGAATGCAATTTCTCCTAAGCGTTCCTGCAAGCGTACATCTTCTGTAATATCAAGTTCCAGAAAGAACACAGACTGAAGATCTCCGGCATTGGATAGAGTAGGGACGGCAAGTGTATTCACAAAGAATGGCTCACCAGTGCGCGTCATTTTTTCTATTTTACCTGCCCATGTTTTTCCGGACAGCAAACAATCCCAAATGGAGTTCGCTATTTCCTGACTTTGAGATCGATCCGAAAACATTTGCCAAAACGATTTACCTAAAATGCGTTTGGGAGTCCAACCACTAACAGCTAGGTAATTTTGGTTGGTATAGGTGATTAGACCTTCGCCATCAGTATGTGTAACTAATTGGTATTTATTTAGACTATCGACTAAGGCTTGGTGTTCGCTAGTCTCTGGTAACGGAATTGTATGCATAGAGGTACTCCTTTCCAATTCTACTATATGACTATTATAAATGAAGTTTACGCATTGTCTACATCTGGCATGAGAATTTTATACTATGTTGGTGAAAAAACAACAATCTAGTTAGGGGTGATGGATCATGTTGCGATTAAAAGGAATTATCATGATTATTGTAGGTTCGATGTTATGGGGCGCTACTGGACCGATGATGGAGTGGATTTTGGACTATAGCGAAATGTCAGTTTCTATGATGTTAATCCTACGTTTGACAATTGCGGGTGCTGTAGTGCTAGCGTTATTAAAAGCAAAAGGCATACAAATTGGTCGTCCTATGAGACAGAAGTTGTGGTTGCGTAAAATGGTAATGTTTGGTGTTATCGGAATGCTTGGCGTCCAGTACGGTTTCGTCCAAACCATTGCACATAGTGACGCAGTAGTCGCAACATTATTCCAGTTCGTTGCACCGGTCTATATCATCATACTGCTTTCGATCTTTCAGAAATCATTCCCGCCAGGTAGTCAAGTAATCGGTATGATCGTTGCCTTATTCGGTTTGATCTTACTTTTGACAAACGGTTCATTCTCGAGCATTTCTTTAGATACGTCTGCGATTGTGTGGGGAGTAATTGTGGGATTTGCCTTCACTTTTTACACGTTATATCCCGTAGTTCTTATGTCGGAGTGGGGTGTATTACTCGTCGTCGGCTGGGGGATGTTCATTGGCGGCGTGACGTTATTCATCATCAACTTACCGATGTTCTTCATGAATCTTGGTGCATTGGTCAACGGTCCAGCGATGGGTATGTTATTACTCGTTATCATTATGGGAACGCTTGCATTCATCATGTTCCTGCAAAGTATGACGTATATTTCACCTGTTGAAACAAGCGTCCTTTCCAGTTTCGAACCGCTCACAGCGATGATTGTCTCCGTGTTCTGGCTCGGTCAGTCGATGGGTGTCTGGCAAATAAGTGGCGCGGCCATCATGCTTGTAGGGGTTATTTGGTTATCTATCGGAGGGAATCGCAAGAAGGAAAACGCGCCGTTCCCGGAATCAATCCAAGAGTACGACCACAGCGAAGTATAGATTTGCGCCTGTACACGCCATATTCCTATATGACATAATGAGGTAAAGACGGCACGTAAAGGGTGAATCAGATGAAGACGGTTTTCCGCTATGCACTACCTTATAAATGGCCAATGTTCATTGCCATTTTACTCATGTTACTTGAACTATCGGTCGAATTAATGCAGCCTCTGCTGATCGGTAGAATTATAGATGAAGGAATTATGAAAGAAGACTTGAACACGGTTTTGATTTGGGGGAGCGTCATGATGGGACTCGCCTTTGTGGCGCTCTTTTCGGGCGTCGTCAATTCCTATTTCGCTGCACATGCTGCACAAAGTTTCGGCTATGATCTTAGACAAGCGTTGTTTCAGCGTGTCCAAACGTTTTCACTCGCGGCATTTTTGCGCTTTCCGACGTCGAGTCTCATTACACGTTTGACAAGTGACGTGACGCTTGCACAAAACGCGCTCTTCATGGGATTACGAATTATGGCACGTGCGCCGTTGATGGTGCTTGGAAGTTTGATAATGGCATTTGTCGTCAGTCCTAAACTTGCGGTATTCCTACTGATCGGTGCCCCTTTCTTAGCTGCATTCCTCATCGTCATGGCGCGCAAAGGAGTCCGTTTATTTGGACTAGTCCAGCGCCGTTTGGACGGTGTCAATCATCTCGTACAAGAAAATTTACAAGCGGTTCGTCTCATTAAAGCCTATTTACGAGGTGTTTTTGAAACGAACCGTTTTTCTAAAGCGGCAAGTGCGTTGAAAAAAGATAGTGTACAGGCGATGCGCTTAATGGAATTAATTTTGCCAGTGTTACTGTTTATTATGAACGTCAGCTTCATGGCGGTACTTTGGTTCGGTGCAGATGAAGTCCGCAATTCCAATATGCCTGTTGGAGATGTCGTAGCGGTCGTCAACTATACGATGCGCATGACGAGTGCCTTCTCGATGTTCTCCTTTTTGATTGTGATCTTCTCTCGCGCAAAAGCATCTTCCGATCGAATGGAAGAACTGCTAGTTGCCGATGATGATCTTGAAAAGCTAGAGGTCGCTGACAATCGCCACCCAGGTGCTGTTTCTGTTCGTTTCGATCACGTATCATTCCGTTATCCAGGAACGACTGAAGACGTGCTCCAAGACGTGTCGTTTGAAGTTCCAGCGGGCGAGAAACTCGTCATCATGGGGGCTACCGGTTCCGGTAAATCGACGATGCTTCAACTACTCCCGCGCATGTTCACCGCGACGCAAGGTACGGTGTGGATTGATGGTAAAAACATAGCAGACTGGCCGCTCGATACGTTACGAAACCTAATCGGCTACGTGCCGCAGCAATCGGTCCTTTTTACGGGCTCGATCGCTGATAATCTGTCATGGGGCAAACCGAATGCCACTGCCGATGAAATCGAAAAGGCCGCTAAAAAAGCACAAATTCATTCGTCTGTCATGGACTTTACAGATGGCTATGAAACACGTGTCGGGCAGCGCGGTGTGAATTTATCTGGCGGTCAGAAACAGCGACTGTCGATTGCTCGCGCGTTGATTCGTACACCGTCTTTATTGGTTTTGGATGATAGCACCAGTGCGCTCGATGTCAAAACAGAGTCTTCATTATGGAAAGCTTTGCAGGAAGAAGATACGACGATGCTGATCGTCACGCAAAAAATACAAACCGCTCAAATTGCTGATGCGATTTTATTAGTATCAGATGGCGTGATCGTCGGCTATGGTACGCATGAAGAGCTACTTCAAACGTCCAGCTTCTATCGGGAAATTGCGGAATCGCAACAGAATGGGGGAGTAGCATGATGCGAAAACCATTTGGTTATGAACCGATTATCCGGAAGGCAGATTTATCAAAAGTACAACGTAAAAAAGTGCAGAAAGCGGGTAACTGGAAGTCCGTGCTCGCACGAATTTGGCGTTTGGTTGATCAACAACGAGGGTTACTGATTACAGTGTTGACTCTTGTTTTAATCAGTTCAGCCCTAGCGCTAATAGGCCCCTTGATGATTGGAAACATTATCGACCAGTTCATCATTCCGAAAACAGTGGACGGGCTCAGTATACAGATTGGTTTATTACTGCTTGTGTATGCAGGCTTCTCATTGTCTACGTATTTTCAAAATTACTGGATGGTCGGAATCGCACAGCAAACTGTCTATCGTCTGCGGACGCAATTATTTGGCCATCTACAGAAGTTGCCAATTCGTTTCTTCGATAAACGCCAACATGGTGAATTGATGAGCCGCGTGACGAATGATATTGAAAACGTTAGTCAAACACTAAATTCTTCGTTGATTCAAGTGTTTTCTAGTGTGCTGACACTCGTCGGTACGGTATCCATCATGCTGTATCTCAGTCCGTTATTGACGTTGCTGACGATGATCATCGTCCCTTTAATGTTCATTGCGATGCGTTGGATCACTCGACGTACGGGTATTTTATTTAAAGAACAACAGCGCGCAATCGGTGAATTAAACGGCATGATTGAAGAAACGGTTTCGGGTCAACGAGTCGTCAAAGCGTTCTCGCAAGAACAGAACGTCATAGAAGAGTTCGCGCAAAAAAGCGAACGTCTTCGTACAGCAGGTTTCTGGGCGCAGACGTATTCAGGTTTCATTCCGAAAGTGATGAATACGCTGAATAATATGTCGTTTGCGATGGTTGCGGGAGTAGGCGGACTGCTGGCGGTGACAGGATATGGCAACGTAACGGTTGGAACGATTGTCATCTTCAGTGAATACGCAAGGCAATTTACGCGCCCTTTGAACGATCTGGCCAATCAATTTAACACCGTACTTTCCGCCATCGCAGGTGCAGAGCGAGTGTTTGCCATTATGGACGAGCCTGTTGAAAAAGACGAAGCCACGAAGCAAATCGAAACATTACATGGCGATGTCGAGTTCCGCGATGTGACGTTTAGTTATGAAGAGGAACCGATTATCAAGAACCTCAGTTTCCATGTTCAATCAGGCGAAACGGCGGCTTTCGTTGGAGCAACAGGAGCAGGAAAGACCACCATCATGCAATTGCTGTCACGTTTTTACGAAGTAGATAGCGGACAAATCTTGCTCGACGGCATCCCGATCGATGATCTACCGCGTCAAACTGTGCGCAGTCAAATGGCCTTCGTCTTACAAGATCCATTCCTGTTCGAAGCGACCGTGCGCGAAAATATTCGTTACGGCCGACTCGACGCAACGGACGAAGAAGTGGAAGAGGCCGCCAAAAAGGCTAACGCCCACAGCTTCATTAACAAGTTATCGATGGGGTATGATACGGTGCTGACAGCGGGAGGGGAAGAAATTTCGCAAGGTCAAAAGCAACTGCTATCTATCGCCCGTGCATTAGTGGCGGACCCGACGTTACTGTTGCTTGATGAGGCGACAAGCAGTATCGACACGGTGACGGAGCTGGCGATTCAAGAAGCGCTAGAGCGCCTGATGGAAGGACGGACTAGTTTCGTCATCGCACATCGTCTGAATACAATCAAGCAGGCAGACAAAATTTTCGTACTGGCAGATGGCGAGCTAATCGAATCGGGCAGTCACGAAGAACTGCTGGAACGCAAAGGCGTGTTTAATGGGATGTTGAATCATGAAGAGTAAGTGGGGCTGGTTGATCGAGGGCCTTTATTTCCGATCAACTAGTGTCTCTTTCTGATGTTTGAGAGTGGATGACAAAGAATTACTTACGTGTAGATCTATGAAGTTGAATAATTACACCATGAACAAGCATCGCATGTAGCGGTGCTTGTTTTATAAACGTAATAAGAACACTTTTGGGATTTTATGTATACTTGTAGTAGAGTATATGAGAGAGTGGAATGAGGATGTCTGAACAGTGTTACTTGAATTTGAAACATTCAATAGGTTGAACACTTTTACACTTTATGGGCGTATAAATAGTAGAACTATGATTGGTCAAGAATCGAGCCAAAAAGGAGGATCTTTATGAGAAAGTTCTTTTATTACTTCGGATGGACAATGGTTATAGGGGTTATGATTTATTTAGGTGCTAAATATCAGTTCCTGTTGAAACAAGAATATATGAAAAATTATGAAGTACTGTCATTTATTTTGTTTTCAACAATATTTCCTATTGGTATTGGGATACTGCTCAGGTTGCCAAAACTTATAATTGAAATGAAAGAGAATAGACAATGGACCTTTGATTGGGCTAAATTCATGGGGATTGGGTTGCCATCATTTGGTGTATTATCTATGTGTGTATTAATATTTACACCAGCGGGGGAGAATATTCTTCCGTTTGTACCAGAAATCATGTATCCGGGAAATTCCACCATTCAAACAATAGCTGGCGTGGTGTTTGGGTTTATTTTGTTAGATAGTGTAAAGAAATAATGAATGGTTTTTAAATTAACGGGCGTCGTTGTTGAAGAAGTGTTGTGCCTGAAACGGGCTATTCACTTAGGAGATAAAGGTATAATAAAATGTTAAGAGGTGCTTGGAAAATGGCTAATGAAAAGTTATTTAAAGCAATTTTTATTCCAGAGACACCGTTTGTCAATGGAGTATTAAAGCTTAACAAGGCAAAGAAGTATAACTTTGAATTACTCGTAAGTGAAAAAATGGTAGATAATCTTTATCATTTCATTTATAAAAGGGATGAAAAACGAATTCACTGTTATTATTTCGAGGATTTAGAAGATGAATTGGAAAGATATTTGTTTGTGGAGAACAATGATTTATATGATGACTTTGTTTCGCAGTTTTGGGGTGGAGGACAAAGGTATTGGGAAAGTGGCATGGATGTTTATTTAGATGTAGATCATCCTGAAGAGGTGTTCGACTATTTAAACCATGTATTTAACGGTAGGTTTTATGATGAAGATGAACCTATGCCCACGTGCCATATTTTTGGGCAACAAATGTGGCATAGCAACGCTTACCTTATTGCCAATAGGACTGCTTTATTGGAACTGAAAGAGGCGATTGATGTTGCCTTAAAGCATGAAGAAACAAGATTAGGTTTAATGCCTTCTGATGACGAGGGATATGATTTATTCATTAAATGTGTTGACGATGATTTTGAATGGGAAGAGTTAGAAATGCCTTATCATGATAGAGAATGTTATATGCCTGATGAATCGGTAGGTCTTCCGCCAAATAAAGCCTTTGAAAAATATAAACTTTAGAGGAATGTATACAATCTGCAATTTGTATTCTTATTGAACAATAGGGTGCGTTTATGGGAGTAAGTTCAGAAGCACGTAGTTAGTTGAACGGCTTTTGCGAGTGAAGCGCAGATCAACGGATTCCAACCACAATACAGGCTGTCAATTAGTAATGGAGTTCGTATGATTTACGTATTAATTTGGTCAGTATAACTTACTTGAATTACGTCAACCTATTAATAAAAAGACATGTAAATGACCGCTGATTCATAGGAGAATTAGCGGTCTACTTTATTTTGAACTTTGCACCAGTGAACTAAACAGGTTACCGAAATCGGATAAATAACTAGTTTATAGGTTATTACTTCTTCTCATCAATATGAAGAGACTTGTCGTCTGTAAACTGTACATCCAACTCGAATTCATCATACGTATCGAGACCGTACCACTGCAAAATGCGATCAATCGCTTCTTCTTTAGTAGTCCCGCTATCAATCAAAATTTCCATAAACATTTTATGCATATCGTCAATCGCTTCATTGCCTTCTAGATTGACTTCTTGGAACTCGTTGACGTACTCTGCATCACCAGGCTTTACATCTTCATAATCCGTCTCGATTTTCTTATTGTCTTTCTTGATCGTTAAATCGAAATCTGTGAAGCCGTAACCGTCACCCGTGTTTATGGTACTACCTTCACCCTCATTTTCAATGCTAACCGCATCGTCATTGTTTGGTGCTTCGTCTTTTGACGCGCAGCCTCCGAGAAGTAAAATAGATGAAACTCCTACAATGGATAACATTCGCATTACTGACATAAGCGCCACCCTTTCTAAAGTTTATACTACTTGTATTATCTCCTTAAAAGAGCGACCTTAAACAAAAAATGATCTCTTTGTAGACAGGTGGGTGAGGAAAAGCTTAATTAATTATACTTTCGCTCCATAATTGAACCGAGCATCTGTCGAATCGGTAAGACTTGTCCGCTTGGTAGTCGAATCTTTCCATGAAAATAGCCGACATATTGATTAACCGACATCTTGCGTACGATATAATCATCAAGTGTTGGACATTGGAAAAATGGTTTAAACGTCAACTGGATATCATCCGAAAATTTTGTGTGGATTTTCCATGCGCTTTTCGGGTCTTCCTTATCGCTATCGAATAGTACATCCTCATGAAATTTATACATAGTGCCTTCAACGAAGACGGCATTTTCCGTCAGTCCCGTACCGTCCGTCCAACTACCACCGAAATTCAAGCCAATCCGTTTACCACTTGTCCGCTGGGAAGCCATCGCCCAGTCCCAATTCGTTCGGGTATTCCACACACCGCGGCCAAAATCACAAACGGCAAAACTGTAATATGGATTGAAATCAAAACGTCGATCACCAAAACGCACATATCCACCGGTCGGCATAATCGAATGTTTAGAAGTGAAGTGGAATGAGTCCCGACTTTTCGGAATGACTACATTCAATGATTCATCATTCTCGGGATGAATAATATGCAAATCTGCATGCAATACTTCATTATCAAAATCAGGAATGACAATGGAGAGATGCGTTTCGCCTTGCATATGAACGAATTGAATCGTAATATCATCGTGTACGAACTTGATACTATCGAGGGCTTCCTCTGGCATTTTAATACGTCTTCCAAAAGGGAGAGTTACATGTTTTTCATAGAAACGCTGGGTTTCATAGTTGAGTATGTAAATTAGACAAATTACTTTATGATCCAGATGTACAATCGAGGTAGTTAATAAAATGTCTTCCCCGTAGATGCACCAATTGTTCCAGCGTTTCTTCTTCATGAACTGTCCTCTTAAATTGCTTCTCACTAAAGGGCTGCGTGCGTATCCTATTGATTCAGGATTCAGAAGCCCTTTGGAGTCACACAGAGAAACAATTTCAGACAACTCTTTTTCTTCATGCTGCATACTCTTAACCACCTTTCTTGCCTATTGTCTTTTAAACGAACAGTTGATATACTCTATATTGTACCAGATATGAGGGGCATTAGCTCAGCTGGGAGAGCGTTGCGCTGGCAGTGCAAAGGTCAGGGGTTCGAGCCCCCTATGCTCCATAAAAGTAATGACGGCAGTTCTTGAGAGAAATCTCTAAGAACTGTCGTTTTTTTATTCGAGGCTATACTAGTATTACTATATTCCCCTTCGTCATGCATAATGAAACTATTTACTATTGTATAATTATTCATAGTGATGTATATTAAGCAGTATATAAAGTAATCGTTATAAGATCTTATCCGATATAGGGAGTATACAAGCAAACGTATACATATACTTGTAGACAGTTGGTAGTTGGTATCTTATAATTGTATTAATTTAGAATATTTATACTAGTAAAGAGAGAGAAGGGGAAATGTATGAAGAAGATGTTTACAGCACTATTACTCATCCTAGTATTGGTCATCGCGGGATGTAGTAGTAACGACGGAGGGGCAGCATCAACAGAAAAGTCCACGTTGAAGAATATTAAAGACAACAAAAAATTGGTGATTGGAATTGCACCAGGTTATTTCCCTTTTGAAATGAAAAGCATCGAAGGCGGTTTTGTCGGCTACGATATCGATCTAGCAAACGCAGTAGGTGAAGCGCTCAATACGGAAGTGGAATTTAAGCAATTCGTATTTGACGGCTTAGGGCCGGCTTTGCAAATAGGTGAAGTCGATATGGTCATCGCAGGTATGACGATTCGTGGGGATCGTGCACTATCCATTAGCATGTCCAATCCTTACTATAAAACAGGTCAGGCGATCATGGTGCCAGCTGCCAATAAAGGTATCAAATCATGGGAAGAGCTTGACGTAAAAGGGAATAAAATCGCGGTAGGTATCGGAACTACGGGTGCGCTGCTTGCGAAGTCTCAGTTCAAAAATGCGGAAGTAGTAGATTTCGAAGATTTCCCGTTGGCAGCTACGACAATGGGTTCAGGACAAGCTGATGCAGTCGTTTACGATGAACCTGCTATTGCGGTATGGCGCTTAGAGCACGAAGGGGAAGTTCATCAGCTCGAAGGTTTGCTGTCTGCTGAAAACTTAGGGATTGCAGTGAAGAAAAATGATTTTGAAACGATTCAATGGTTGAATTCATTCTTGCATAGTTATGTGGATAGCCCGGAAGAATTAGCATCCAGAAGTCGCTGGTTTGAGGAAAGCGACTGGCTAGATAAGGTTTCGGGAGAATAATATGGGCGGTTATGAATATGACTTCAGTGTAATATCGCAAAATATGGATATCTTTATTGCAGGGGCGTTGAAAACACTTGAAATTTCAGCGATCGCATTATTACTGGCTATTCCTCTAGGTATTATGATTGGAATGGGTAGAATTTCCCGCAATAGTTTCATCCGTATTCTTTCCTCAGCTTATGTAGAAGTCATGCGCGGCGTGCCGTTGCTAGTATTGTTGATTTGGATTTTCTTTGTACTCGGCCAATTTTTAAAACTCGGTTCTTATTGGGCATCGATTATCGGTCTAGCTGTCTTTACCGCAGCATTCATAGCAGAAATCGTTCGTTCAGGAATACAAGGAGTGCCAAGAGGGCAAATGGAAGCGGCTCGTTCGTCAGGCATGACGTACTGGCAGGCAATGCGCTTGATCGTCTTACCGCAAGCGTTCCGACGAGTTCTACCGCCACTAGCTTCACAATTCATCATGCTAATTAAAGACTCTTCTTTGATCTCGGTCATCGGTGCAACGGAATTAACGTTGAACGCAAAGAATCTCGTTGCCACTAGTATGCGTTCCATTGAAGTATGGACATTCATCGGTTTCGTTTACTTTGCGATGACGTTCACGTTATCCATGATCATTCGGGCGATCGAACAAAAATTATTAGCGAGAGAAAATTCATGAAGTTTGATGTGAAGGAGTGCCAGAAATGATTTCTATAAAAAACGTAAATAAAACATTCGGTATGAACCAAGTGCTGACAGATGTCACGCTTGAAGTACCTAAATCAAACGTTGTGGCCATCATAGGCCCAAGTGGAGCAGGAAAGTCTACATTAATTCGCACGATCAATGCGCTCGAGCCAATTGATGACGGAGAAATTGTAGTAGACGGCGTTTCCATCCACGATAGAAAAGTGAATATTAATAAAGCGCGTTCTGAAATCGGCTTCGTTTTCCAAAGCTTTAATCTCTATCCTTTCCTCACGGCGTTGCAAAATGTCACACTTGCGCCTATCAATGTAAAAGGACTAAGCAAAAGTGCAGCGGAAACGCGAGGGAAGGAGTTACTGACTTCGCTTGGTCTCGGCGATAAATTCGACGCGTATCCGAACCGGCTATCAGGTGGTCAACAACAACGTGTCGCGATAGCACGTGCACTCGCAATGGATCCGCAAGTGATGCTTTTCGATGAGCCGACTTCAGCACTTGATCCTGAGATGGTCACCGAAGTTCTCGATGCGATCCGTAAACTTGCTGAAAGTGGTATGACGATGGTCGTCGTGACCCATGAAATGGGCTTCGCCAAAGAAATTTGCGATGAAATCATCTTCATGGCAGACGGTAAAGTCGTGGAACAGGCATCACCTGCCAAGTTCTTCACGAATCCTGATTCTGAACGTGCCCAAAACTTTTTATCGAAAGTGTTACATCATTAATTGAACGTCCCTCGTTGTCATATGATATGGCAAGGAGGGATTTTTTTGTACGATCGACAAGCAGCAGTAGACTATGCGGATAAGTGGTGGAATAGCAGAAACCCTGCCTTTCCAAGTTTTGAAGATGACTGTACGAATTTCATTTCACAATGTCTGTTGGCGGGTGGAGCACCCATGCATGGACAACCAAACCGCGAAAAGGGTTGGTGGATGCAAAAAGGTACGTGGAGCTTCAGTTATACCGTTGCTCACTCCATGCGATGGTACTTAGCGACATCTACAAAAGGACTGACTGCAACTCAAGTAAAATCGCCTCAAGAATTACAGCTGGGAGATGTCATTTCATATGATTTCCATGGGGATGGCCGTTTCGATCATACGACGATCGTGACTGCCAAGAATGGGGATATGCCGCTCGTCAATGCGCATACGTATGATGCGTATCATCGTACATGGGATTATAAAGACTCTTATGCTTACTCACCGAATGCGAAGTATATCTTCTTCAAAATTAATGATCATTTCTCATAATTGTCCAGTTTTGCATCAAAGTGTTTCTCATAGCCTCTAGTAACAGACTACCAAGTTAGGGTATAATGAAAAGCAGATACTTATTGCAAAGGAGAAGGTTGAGTGTGAATGAACAAGCATTATCGGTAAGAGAGGCCATCGTCACACGGCGCTCTATTAAGAATTTTAACGGACAACCGATCGAACCAGAGATCATTCCAGAAATTATAGAAGATGCCGTTTGGGCTCCAAACCACGGAAACCGTAATCCTTGGCGATTAATCGTAGCGATAGGTGAACAGTATGAACAGCTTTTGGACGTCTTGAAGGAGTTCGGTGTAGCAAATTGGAAGCAGCTTTCTGACGAGGATCTCGAAAAACAAATGAAGAAGTTCTCGACTGCCAGTGCAGCTGTATTCGTCATCGTACCTGAAGATGTACGCCAAAAAGAGCGGCTAGAGGATTACGCAGCAGCCAGCGTACTAATTCAAAATATCCAATTGCTTGCTTGGGATAAAGGAATAGGTACTTGTTGGAAAACACCACCTTTCATCGACAACCCGAAATTTCGCGAACGTTTAGGTGTAGAGGCAGGCGAGCGCATCATCAGCATGTTGCAGTTCGGCTATTTCGACACGTCGCCGAAAGCTCCACCGCGTAAGTCGGTAGAGGAAATCCTAACGTACTTTGGTAATTATGAGGACGAAGAAGAGGAATCTTGAGAGTAGTAAAGTACCATTCTTCATGTAGAACAGGCTACCCCTTTTGTGGAGTAGCCTGTTTTTGTTATGTGAAAAGGGAGGAGGCGCTCATAGTTTTTAGTGAGTGATCTATTGCCATGTCTGGGCGCTCAATGCCTCCGCGTAACCGCTCAATCCAGCGTCACGAGCGCTCAATGCCTCCGCGTAACCGCTCAATCCAGCGTCACGAGCGCTCAATGCCTCCGCGCAACCGCTCAATCCAACGTCACAACCGCTCTATCGCCCCAGTAGCCCCATCAACCCCCTCACAAATCACAACCCGAGTTTTTCAATTTCTCCATAATAACTACTGATGACACGCAATCCTTTATCGAAATTCTCTAAATGGAAATGTTCATTCGGTGCATGGAAGTTTTCGGTATCCAGTCCGAAGCCCATTAAGACAACGGGTAACTTAAGAATTTCATCAAATGCTGCAACGATGGGTATGGAGCCGCCACCGCGGGTATAGACGGTAGGTACACCGTATACTTGCTCGTATGCTCTGCCAGCCGCTTGAATCACTTCGTGGTCGTATGGTGTTAGGTAAGGCTTGCCTTTATCAAATTCAGTGACCGTTACTTCACATCCGACTGGTTCGTGTTTCGCAATGTGTGCACGTAGTTTTTCTATGATTTCATCTGGCTCTTGATCAGGAACTAGACGGCATGTGATTTTTGCACCTGCTTCGGAAGGGAGGACGGTTTTGATGCCTTCTCCTGAAAATCCACCAAATACACCGTTGATCTCGAGTGTAGGACGGGCCCATGTGCGTTCTGTGTACGTGTAGCCGGGCTCCCCAGTTAATTCTTTGACACCGACTTCTTTTTTCACTGCTTCTTTATCGAAGTCGAGAGCTGCCCAACCTGCGCGTTCTTCTTCCGTCAGATCGCGAACTTGATCGTAGAATCCGTCGATGGCGATAGTTCCTTCGGCGTCACGGAATGAAGCTAGAATTTCGACGAGTGCGTGGATTGGATTTTGAACACCGCCACCGTATAGTCCGGAGTGTAAGTCTCCTTTAGGACCTTTCACATCGATTTGTACGCCGGCTAATCCGCGCAGCCCGTAGCAAATGGCGGGCTGGCCAGGTCCGTACATGCCGGTATCTGAAATGACGATGAAATCTGCCGCCAGCTTATCTTGATTATTTTGGATATATTCTTCGAGGCTCGGGCTACCGATCTCTTCTTCCCCTTCAATAATCAGCTTGACGTTAACAGGGAGAGTGCCTTCAACATTCATCAGCGCTTCGATCGCTTTACTGTGCATAAACACTTGCCCTTTATCATCGCTTGCTCCGCGTGCATATAATTTATTATCACGGATTGTTGCTTCAAACGGAGGTGTTTCCCATAAGTGAAGCGGATCAACAGGTTGCACATCGTAGTGGCCATAGATCAGGATGGTTGGCTGACCTTCAGCATGTAACCAGTCTGCATAGACAACGGATTGTCCAGCCGTTTTTTCAATCGACACGTTTTCTAATCCGACAGTTTCGAATTCATTCGCCAGCCATTCCGCCGCTTTTTGCATATCGGATTGATGTTCGGAAAGTGCACTGATACTTGGAATTGCCAAGAAGCTCGTTAACTCTTCCAAGTGGCGGTCACGGTTGTTTGTGAAATAGTGGTCCAATGCTTGTGATGAAGTCATAGTAAACCCTCTTTTCTTTGGATATTTTCTATATCACAGTATAGCAGAAATTCGTGATGTATTAAGGTTTAGACACTTATGGATAAGGGAACCGAATGATAAAAGTATACGTCCTACCTGTATGTAGCATTAACGATTCAGATTATATATGTGATATACTTATGCAATAAGAAATGTTGAATTCATGTTAATAATATCTGATGAATGATAACAAATAAATGGAGAAACGTTGGAGGAGACGCAATTGTTTATTGCACTGGGACTATGTTTATTATTGTCCTTCTTTTTATCGGGAAGTGAAACAGCTCTGACTGCTATCAATCGAATGAAAGTTCAGTTGCGTGCGGATCAGGGAGACATTAAATCGATAAAATTACGAAAATTGATTTCCAAGCCGGACCGTATGATTACGGCGATACTAATTGGAAATAATATTGCGAATATTTTGATGCCTACGATTGTGACGATGATTGCAATCGATAAAGGATTGAGTATTGGGTTACTGACAGGGATCTTGACGGTAGTTTTGATTATATTCGGAGAAGTATTACCGAAAACGATTGCTGCGACATTTGCGGATCGTATCGCGTATATTGTAGCGCCACCTATTTCGGTACTTGTGAAGTTATTGATTCCATTGACATTGGTTTTATCGTTGTTCACCAATTTCTTTGTTCGCTTGATTTCTAAAGGAACGGTGACGGAAGCAACGTTGACGAAAGAAGATGTGCGTTCGATGGTGGACATTGCGTCTACAGAAGGCACATTCGGTCAGGATGAATCAATCCGTCTAAAAGGTATGCTAGATTTCCGCGATAAAGATGTTAGCGATGTAATGGAAACACACCGTACGGATATTATTTCACTATCGATGGATTCTACGTATGAAGATGTACGCGACGTCGTATTGCAGTATTTCTATACCCGCTATCCAGTATATGAAGAGAGTATCGACAAAGTGGTCGGTATTTTTTATTCGAAAATGTTGATTGAGTGGTCCATGTATCCCGAGCGAAAGTTTTCCGAGGTAATTGATCGCCAACCTTTGTTCGTCGTGCAGACCGCAAGCGTAGAGCTCGTGTTTAAGCGTATGTTAACGCAAAAGAAACATATGGCGATTGTGCTAGATGAATATGGTGGGACACTCGGAATCGTCACACAGGAAGATATTATTGAAGAAATGATTGGACAGGATATAGAGGATGAAACGGACGTGGAGGAAGAGTCGATGGTTTTCGAAAAAGAAGAGAATCATTTAATCTGCCAAGGACGTTTAGAGATTGAAGACGTTATTGAACTACTCGACATAGAGTTACCAACAGATCATGATACAATCGGTGGATTTGTTTTTCAGGAAGTGGGTCATATTCCAGAAGAAGGCGAGAAGTTTAGTTATAATTCATTGTTGTTTGAGATTGAGGAAATGGACCGAACGCGGATTTTGCGCCTAAAGATTACCAAGCAGGAACCGAAAGAAGAGGTTATGGAAGCGTAGAACTTGTCAAGTAATCTTACATAATTGTAAGGTTACTGAAAGAGAAAGCGATAGTTCATAATGTGTTTGTCGGTGATAATAAGGGTACCAGTTATAAAACGGAGGCTACTTATTATGAAAAACGACTTAAACGCATTATACGAAGAATATGGACGCTATATATATCATTTATGTCTTAAACTCACTCGCAATAAGGAAGAAGCAGAAGATCTCATGCAAGACGTATGGGTAAAAGTAGTGCGCTACAGTGGTGAAATGAGTGAAGTCAACCGTATGAAGGCTTGGTTGACGACGATTTGTATGAACACATTCCGCGACCGTTACAGAAAAAATGTACGTCACAGTCAATACGTGATGAATCAACCTGATACATTAGACGTTCCGATCTTGGATTTGGTTCCCAGTAATGCGAAAACTCCTGCTGAGTTGATGGAACAAAGTGATATTTCCGAGCTAGTACAACAGAAGATCAGCGAGTTGGACGGTATTTACCGGAAGACGATTGAGTATTTCTATGTGAATCAATATTCGTTAGTAGAGATCGCAGGGTTGATGAGTGTATCAATCGGCACTGTGAAGTCCCGCTTGTTCCGCGCGAAGAAGTACCTAAAAGAGTTGCTCGTGCAAGACGAAGCAGCCCAAGAGTATGTAATGGCCTAAGCTCACACTTGCTGTGGGCTTTTTTTTATGGGGCAGGAGGGGATGGAAGCTCCAGCTGGTGGATGCTTTCCCATGGGCCTGCGGTGAGCCAACCAGTTCGCTACGCTCTCTTTTGGTTGTCTCACCTGTTCAGGCTGATCCATCAGGAATCGCCACCAGCTTCCGCTTCCATCCTGCGTTGATCGTGTTGGGACGTAGATAACTCACTGTAGATAGTCTGCAAATTATTGTTTTGTCTTAACGTATTTAAAGACAAGTACTAAAGTTCACAACCACTTACAGAACTTACTTTAATGCACAACAAAAAGTATCTCACACTCGCATTGCAAGGGATCTGCGCGTAGGAGGGGCGACTCCTGGAGGATCAAGCCCGACAGGCGAGACAACTAAGAGAGCGCAGCGAACAGTTGGCTCGCCGCGGGCCCTCAGGAAAGCGTCCCCTCCGAAGCGCAAATCCCCACCCCCAATCCACAGTCATCCTCACTATTCCCAAACCCAAAAAACAACCTCCATCAGCTATACACTCGATGGAGGTTGTTCGTATTAATTCGTCGCTTCAGCGAGCTGCTTATTCAAATCCGCGAGGCGCTCTTCCATTTTAGATAGACGAAGCTCCGCATTTTCGATCATCTTCACATGACCTGTCGACTCTAACTTCTCCATATCGCCCTGTAAGCTGATGTAGTCCATCTTCAGCTCCGCGATCTCTTGTTCCAGCTGATCCTTTGTCATAATGGAAAACTCCTATCATAATGTTTTCCTTTAGTGTAACATATTCTGCCTCGTGCGTTTAGGGAACTCCAGCAAATAACGGATAGCCTCAAGTACCTTTTCATCGCTTGTGCCGATATCGATCTGCAACTGCTTTTTGATGGCGCGTTCCTTACGTGCGTCATGCAACAACGGTTCCATGATTGCATTCAGTAAGTTCGACTGAGTCACTTTACGACCGAGACCGAGATGGGTAAAGCCATTTCGTTCGGTTGGAAAGCCGAGGTTTGATTCGAACTCGTTTTGGGCAAGTACAATACAAGGTACACCGATCACGGCTATTTCATATGGTGTATAGCCCGCATCACACAGAACCATATCGGCTTTAGAGAATAGCTCTGCACGGTTGTCCGGGGCTTGTACGACTTTCGTGTTCGGTCGACTCAATGCCATCATTTGGATTTCACTCACATCATGTTTATAATTCTGGCCGAGTAGCACCAGTACGGACAAAGGAATTTGTAATTGCTTTAAATGTCGCAACGCACGAAACGTGAGATTGCCCGGGTCTTCATCGCCGAATGAAATGACGAGTTGCGAAGAAGATGGAGATTTTCTCTTAAGACCCGCATGCCGAAAAGATTTCAGTGTAGCATCTGCCATGAATGTCTGAGGTCCTACAATATAGTGGTCGGCATAAAGTTCTTGGGTTTCCGGGTACAGCGTCTGGATCACCCAGTCTGCTAATTGTCCGCCATCACCGAAATCATCGAAATGTAGAATACTTGGCACTAGTTCATGAATTTTAGTCATTTCTTCTTTATAGCTTGGACCACTGTCTCGAATCAAAAGATCAGGCTGAAGTTTGCCTATTAATTTAATGAAGGAAGAAGAACCGATTACTTTATGGCATGTGAAATTTTCGCTTGGGACTGGTGTTTCTTGATCGTGTAAAAAGATGACTTGTGCTTCGCTTTTTAGCATATTTGCCAGTATTAATGCACGGCGTAAAGGATAACTTCCCTTACCTTCAGTTATGGAAAGATAGATTACGATTGTTTTTTGGACTTGTTTTTCGATAGGAACCACCCTTTCTGAATCTGCTTGTTCCTCTTACCCTATGAAAAATGGGAATAGTTTATTACAATGGGAAGAAAGCAGTTCAGAAAGGCTTGGAAGAGGGAAGGAGGCGACCTACCTAATGTTCAATTCATTGATTATGGATTTAATGTTGGTCGTGTTAATTGGCGTAGCGTCGCAATGGATAGCATGGCGGACGAGGATGCCAGCGATTGTCGTGATGGCAATTGCTGGGTTATTGGTAGGGCCAATTTTCGGTTTGATCAATCCGCAGCAATCCATGGGGGATCTATATTCACCCATCATTACATTCGCAGTGGCGATTATATTATTTGAAGGCAGTTTAAATCTCGATTTTAAAGAAATTAAAGGATTTGGACGTCCTGTTGCGCGAATCGTAACGTTCGGCGCGTTCATTGCGTGGATCGCTGGGTCACTAGCCGCTCACTATATCGCAGGATTGTCGTGGGAAGTGGCATTTATTATTGGAGGACTATTCATCGTCACAGGTCCTACCGTAATCTTGCCTTTACTTAGACAAGCGCGGTTAAAACCCCGCGCAGCCGCGATATTGAAGTGGGAAGGAATTGTCGTTGATCCATTCGGCGCACTTCTAGCAGTATTTGCATTTGAAGTTATCAAGTTCATCAATGATGAAGTAACGGCCAAAGCGATGTTGCTGTTCTTTGGTGCATCACTGTTTTCCGTACTTCTTGGTTGGGGAACGAGTCGAATTCTAGGAACAGCATTTGAAAAAGGTTGGGTACCGGAATATTTAAAAGCGCCGATATTATTCGGCCTCGTGTTATTTGTCTTCGTATTATCTGATGAAATCATGCATGAGACGGGTTTATTAGCTGTCACGGCGATGGGAATGACGATGGCGAATATGCATTTGACTACTTTAGAAGACATCCGTAATTTTAAAGAGAATATTTCGGTATTGCTTATCTCGGGAATTTTCGTCATGTTGACGGCGTCGTTAGATCCACATATCTTAATCGAAATTTTGAATCCGAAAATCATTCTATACGTACTTGCGATGCTATTTGTCGTCAGACCGCTATCGATATGGGTATCAACAATTGGTACGGATTTGACGAATCGTGAAAAAACACTTATTGGTTGGATTGCGCCACGAGGGATTGTGGCACTGACCGTATCGGGCTATTTCGCGACGATATTGCTTGAGAACGGCTATGAAGATGCGGAGCTCTTAACCGCTTTGACTTTCGCACTTGTATTTGCGACCGTCATCGTCCATGGCTTTTCGATTGGTTGGCTTGCAAAGAAACTTAATTTGACCACGCCGATTGAATCGGGTGTAGTACTAATCGGCAGTACAAGGTTCGTAGCGGAACTTGCGAAGAATATTAGTGACGCTGGTCACAAAGTTTTGGTTGTGGAAAATTCATGGGGCGGTCTTTCCAATGCGCGAAAACTTAGCGTGCCCACATATATGGGGGATATTTTATCCGAGCATACGGGCTACCATTTGGATTTGACACCATACCGTTATATGTTGGCGATGACAAAGACGGATACTTACAACTCACACGTATGCGCCGATTTCACGCCGGATCTAGGAAGAGACTTGTTGTTCCAAACGACCACACATAAACGAAGCGCTGATCAACAGTTCAACCTGGCAACAGGGCAATTCCTATTCACGCCGAACTTGTCCATCCACGAACTAGATGATCGTATCAACCAAGGGCATGTGTTCCGTAAAACGTTGCTGACGAAACAATACAGCTACACACAGTACTTACGCGAGCGCGATGACCAGTCCATATTGTTGTACATCATACGGGCAACTGGTGATATAGAGTTCTACACGGCAGAAAAAGAATTACAAGCACAAACAGGGGATACAATCGTTGCGCTTTCGACGTTGAATAAAACGATCGAGCGGACGATTGACCGACTCGAAGAAAAGAACGGCAAAGCGAGTGTGCCAAAAGAAGTCGTAGAGACGAAGTTCTTGGAAGATACACCGAATGAAAAACCAGCGATTCCAGGCGAGACTCCACCGAAGATCATGAAAGATTGAGTGGATGGAAGTGGATGGTGTTGCAATCGGGTTGAGGTTAAGGGTTGGCGCTTCGGAAAGAACACTTTCCGGAGTGCCCATCTCTCGTAATATGAGTAGGTGACACGTATCGTTGTCCATTAAAGTTAGGATTGTAATAGTTTCTATATATAAACCAAGCCCTTGAATTTAAACAAGTTCAAGGGCTTTACTAATTCATATCGACAGTAAGTGATTAGAAATGGAATTTGACCTGCACTTGAACTTAACTAAGTTCAAAGCCAACAACTTATTCGCACACTATCTACAGTGACGTATCTGGGTAGCTCCACTATCAACATAGGATTGAAGCGGAAGCTGGCGGCGACTCCCTCTTGAAAAGATGATAATGACAAGGTTTATCGGACTTTACTAGTGACCCAAAATATTTTTTATTGTAAGTTAAGAATTTCGTCTACCTAAAAGTACATACCTTTGCAGATACTGTAAGTAAA
>NZ_PDYS01000030.1:0-13122 GCF_002743155.1 Sporosarcina sp. P1 | reverse complement strand
GCTCATCCAGTTTTTTATACAGGTTCGGCAAAACCCATTAAACGTACGGATTTGTATTACCTATCTTCATTATACTGGACGAGCTACCTTTCCGTCATGGCAGAGATTGCGAAGCAATCATATAGTTTTTTATGCAAAAAAAAGCCATACTAAGAGTACTTGCTTTTCTTCGCTAAAGGAATTATAATCAACTGAAGAACATACGTTCTATAAGGAGGCGATTTCAATGCCTTTGATCCCCGCAGAGGCAATGCCATATTTGGAGAACTACATTTATCTTCCTATGCTATTGACGATTATGGAACGTGACCGTCGATTGTTAGAGAAGGTACCGTTTAAATTGAAAAGTCCGTATCTTAATTTGCTGGACGAAACGATGAATACAGTTTCTGTTGATTTACAAACAACTTCTATGTACTTGCAAGAGCATAAAATGAAAGTGATACGCCATTCAACAGATGAACTATTTACGGAATATATATTTTTACATGATGGCTATCAAGATATACGTCGTTATTTGAATGTCCGTTTACGTAATCGATCGGAAGAGTTATTGAATTTGTATATTAGGAAATTGTCGTGTCAGAACTCTTCGGCTCCATGATCATATAATAAGAACTTCGCAATTCTTCCTGAGCATTTTCAAATCGTTGAAACAAAATATGTGATAGCGCCATTTGACGATAAACAGTAGCTATCGAAGTATCTAATTGCATCTGCGTGTCGTTTTTTAAAATAACGGTCACACCCTCTTCGTGTTGCACAGCGTCTTTTACTGCATGATAGGCTACCCATGAGTTTTTATGTAATGTAGGGGACAGTAAAGGAAAAAATAATAATGGTCGGTCATTTGAATGTGTCAGCATGATGGGTGGCTTCGGTCGATTTTTCAAATCCATTTTGGAGCTGTTAATGATGGCCTCAAAGTTGGAACGGTAATGTGCACAAGAATCCCTCATGATTTCAAGTGGTGTTTTCTCAACGATAAAAGTCCGGTCGCTTTCCACTACTTTTGTATAGTATGGATTCGCATGTTGCCCATGAAGTAATGCAAAAGTATGAAATGTAACGATGTAAGACGATAGATAATGTGGGTTAGCCATGTCGTTCCCTCCCGTTTAATAGGACCATATACGTATTAATTATAGTATAGAAAAAACTAAAATCAACTATAATATTATAAAAAGAGTAAATATTCTATTAACGTGGTGGATTTTATCGATTAGTGATGGATAGGTGGTGGCACGATGTTGTAGGTGGACGCGTTTGGGAGGAAACCGCGGTGAGCCAATTCACATAGTAGTCATAAAATGAATTAAAAAACTGAAGACATGCCTACTATCGAAGGCGTGATCTTCAGTGTATGACTAAAATTCAGTTCTGATACTCAATAGCCGCTGCACCTAATGTTTTAGCCGCAGCAATCATAGCCTTTTCATCAATGTCAAAACGTGGATGGTGGTGAGGGTATGCATCTATCGGCCGAGCGCCTGTGAAGAAGAAAGTGCCCGGAACTTTTTCAAGATAGTAGGCGAAGTCTTCCCCACCCATTTGAGGTTGCATTTCTTCTACACCTTTTAATTCTGGAATAGATTCAGCAACAGCTTTTAGATAGTTCGTTTCATTTTCATGATTGACCACTGCTGGATATCCGCGGAAGTATTCTACAGTGATCTCACAATCGTGCGCCAAGGCTGTGCCTTCTGCTATACGCTTTATTTCTTGTTCCATTAGGTTGCGTATGTCATTGGTGAACGTGCGAACGGTTCCGCTTAGAACAGCTTGATCCGCGATGACGTTGAAGGCGTTTTCTGCCACGAATGAACCGACTGATAGAACAGCTGACTCGATAGGATCTGTACGTCTTGAGACGACTTGTTGTAAGTTCATCACTAGCTGTGAACCGATGACGATCGCGTCTTTCGTTTGATGTGGAGAAGCGCCGTGTCCGCCAGCTCCTTGAATTGTAATGTGGAATCGGTCCGCTGCAGCCATGATCGGGCCTGAAGCGTAACAGATGACACCTGATTCGAATAATGACCATAAGTGCGTGCCGAAAATGACATCGACACCTTCTAAACAGCCGTCTTCAATCATCGCGATCGCACCGCCTGGAGCCAATTCTTCCGCATGTTGATGGATAAATACATATTCTCCAGAAAGCTCATCGCGCATTTCATTCATTGCTTTTGCTAATTGAAGGAGCGTAGCAGTATGGCCATCGTGTCCACAAGCATGCATAACGCCAGGAACAGTGGATGCATATGGTGTTTCTTTTTGATCTTGAATAGGTAATGCGTCAAAGTCTGCCCGCAAAGCAACTGTTTTTCCTGGCTTCGCGCCTTTGACTCTTGCGACGACACCATTGCCGCCTACTCCAGTACGTACTTCTATGCCAAGCTGTTTATAAAAGTCAGCGATATAGGCAGCGGTTTTCGTTTCTTTAAACGAAACTTCCGGGTTCATATGTAAATATCGGCGAATCTCTACCATATCGTCATAAGATTGTTCAAGTTTCTGGAATAATTGTTTTCTCATTATAAAACCCCTCTCGAATAGACAAATAAGTCAATCAGCTCATTCAGTATAGCAAGCAGCAAGCCACATCGCAAACTCATGTTTTGAAGTGTCGAGTAAATAAACTGAATGAATATAGTATAAAAATGATAAGTTAGATCACTTTCCAATAAAAAGAAGGTCTGACGTCGAAACGTCAAACCTCTTCAGTAGGGGTTTTATAATGAGTAGTGTATGGGGCGCTTGTGAAGATATGTTGTGTAGCACCACCCGCATCCTTGAATACCGTTTTATCGGATAACTGATTACCAGGGGAGTTATACCAAATCTCATACAACCGTCGATCTGTCCATTGCGTCAATAATGTATACGTATCAGAACCGATAGGGCGCAGTAAGCGGAATGCTACGAAACCTGGCATGTTTTGAAGATTTTCACCTAAGTGCTTGTACTGATGTTCGAAAATAGGTTTCCCTTCATCTGTCACCGCAACGTTATCCATTGCAAAGAATCCAGGCTCTGTCAGGTTACCGTAAGAACCTACTACTTCAAACTTCCTTGGTGTTTGAAATATGCTTTTGCCATTCGTCTCATGAAGCAACAGCGTATTACCGCCACCGTTCATTAAAAGTATTGATTCGTCAGCGTGCTGATCTTTGATTTTCTCCATAAAACCCAGCGTTCCAGTTGTCATATAAATATTCATAGAAAATTCCTCCTTTGGCTAGTAACGATCGTCAGTGCTACGTTTTATTGAAAGCACTATTTACAGTGTATGATTCTACATGTAGTAATTCCCTTAAATCACCCGAATCAAACACTTATTGCAAGCAAGTTAGGAATGATTGTCTAAAGCATGGCAGAAATAGGAGTTGTCTTAGCACAAAATTATGACAAAGGCGCAATTCACTATACATTAACTTGTCAACGGTTTATCATGAGAACGTATATGAGTCACGTGGAAGAAATTAAAAATATGGAAAGAGGTATCTCTGAATATGTCAACTTTTAATGATACATTATTACGTGCTGCGAGAGGCGAGGAAATTGAACACACACCCGTTTGGTTCATGCGTCAAGCGGGACGTTCACAGCCCGAATATCTTAAAATCAAAGAGAAATACTCCTTGGAAGAAATTACGCATCAGCCTGAACTATGTGCGTATGTAACAAAACTTCCAGTAGATCAATATGATGTAGATGCAGCCATTTTATATAAAGATATCGTTACACCACTTGTAGGGATCGGAGTAGATGTAAAGATTAAACCAGGCGTAGGCCCTGTTATCTCCAACCCGATTCGTTCTGCACAAGACATCGCTAACTTAGGGGAGTTTTCAGCAGAAGAGCAAGTTCCTTATGTTTTGGATACGATAAAAATGCTGACACAAGAGCAATTGAATGTTCCACTGATCGGTTTTGCAGGCGCACCGTTTACACTTGCGAGCTATATGATCGAAGGCGGTCCTTCAAAGAGCTATAACCTGACAAAATCCTTCATGGTATCTGAGCCACAAGCTTGGTTCGCATTGATGGATAAATTAGCTGATATGACGATTAGTTATATCCAAGCACAAGTTAACGCTGGCGTGAAAGCGGTGCAAATATTTGATTCATGGGTAGGCGCATTAAATGTTTCGGATTACCGAATCTTCATTAAACCTACTATGACTCGTATTTTCTCGGAACTACGTAAATTGAATGTTCCATTGATTACATTCGGAGTCGGCGCAAGTCACTTGGCGAATGAATGGCATGACCTACCAGTCGACGTGGTCGGACTGGATTGGCGCTTGTCTATAAAAGAAGCTGGTGAGCGCGGTATGACAAAACCAGTGCAAGGAAACTTGGATCCGTCCATGTTACTGGCAGACTGGTCAGTCATCGAAGAACGTGCAAAGCTTATTGTTGAACAAGGTGTAGAGCACGGTAGCCACATCTTCAACTTGGGCCATGGCGTATTCCCTCAAGTACAACCTGCAACATTGAAACGCTTAACAGCTTTCGTACATGAATATAGTAGAGAATTACGTTCGAAATAATAATCCAATTACGAGGTGAATATGATGACGAAAAAGAAAATGGGCTTACTCGTTATGGCGTACGGAACACCCAACTCCTATGACGATCTATTACCATACTACACGCACATCCGTAGAGGCCGTCCGCCGGCTCCGGAACAACTAGAAGATCTTCGCAATCGCTATGAAGCAATCGGAGGCATATCACCACTTGCGCGGATTACGGATGATCAAGCGGACGCACTAGGCGCACGTTTGAATGCTGTACAAAACGAAATGGAGTTTAAAGTATATGTAGGTCTGAAGCATATTGCGCCATTCGTGGAAGATGCCATACAAGAAATGCATGAAGATGGCATTACCGAAGCAGTATCGATTGTATTGGCGCCACATTTCTCTACGTTTTCTGTTAAATCGTACAACGGTCGCGCGAAAGAGGAAGCAGACAAGCACGGGATTACACTTACTTCCGTTGAAAGCTGGTACAAGCAACCGAAATTCATCGAGTACTGGGCGAACCAATTGCGTCAAACGTATGATGCGATGGACGAGACAGAACGTGAGAAATCATGCTTGATCGTGTCAGCTCACTCATTGCCAGAAAAGATTCTGGCTAATGGTGATCCATATGCTGATCAGTTGAAAGAAACAGCAGAAATGATTACAGAAGCAGCAGGCGTTAAAACATACGCACTCGGTTGGCAAAGTGAAGGGCAAACACCTGATCCTTGGTTGGGGCCGGACGTACAAGATCTAACACGTGAACTGTTTGAAACAAATGGATATACATCATTCGTTTACACACCAGTTGGTTTCGTATCGGATCACTTAGAAGTTCTATACGATAACGACTACGAGTGTAAAGTAGTATGTGACGAGATCGGCGCAGCGTACCACAGACCTGCCATGCCGAACACCGATCCTTTATTCATTGATGCAATGGCGGATGCGGTAATGGATCAATTACACGCAATAAAATGAACTCAAGTGGATCGGAGTGAAAAAGGACATGAGTGAACGAAAAAAAGTAGTCATAATCGGCGGCGGAATCACGGGTCTCGCTGCAGCGTACTATATGCAAAAAGATGCCCGTGAACAAGGACTTCCCATAGATATCATCATGATTGAAGCATCAACAAAACTAGGTGGAAAAATCCAAACAGTCCGTCGAGACGGCTATGTAATCGAACGCGGTCCCGACTCCTTTTTGATCCGTAAAAAAAGTGTAGACCAATTAGCGACTGACTTGGGGATAGAAAATCAACTTGTTCGAAACGCAACAGGGCAAGCGTATATTTTGTTGCATAATCAGATGCACAAAATCCCGGCAGGTGCTGTCATGGGTGTACCGACTGAAATCAAACCTTTCGTTACATCCGGTTTATTTAGTTTGAGTGGTAAAATACGCGCAGCCGGCGACTTTGTATTACCACGTTCTGAAGTAACTGGAGATCAGTCGCTCGGTAAGTTTTTCCGCCGTCGCTTTGGCACAGAAGTGGTAGAAAATCTCATCGAGCCATTATTGTCAGGCGTCTATGCCGGCGATATTGATCATATGAGCCTCGAGTCGACTTTTCCACAGTTTTATGAAGTGGAAAAAAATCATCGTAGCTTGATTTTGGGAATGAAGAAGACCACTCCTAAGCAACTACCGCAAAAGAATAGTCACAGTTCAAAGAAAATGGGCGCTTTCCATACATTTAGAAAAGGTCTAGATTCCTTGGTAGAAGCATTGGAAGAACAGCTGACGGATGTCAATGTTATGAAAGGTACGCGTGTCACCAACATCATGAAACAAGGCGACCGTGCTGTACTGGCATTGAATGATCAACAGCAAATCGTAGCGGATGCAGTGATCTTGTCAACGAGCCACACCGTAGCGAGCCGTTTGTTCGAACCGCATGGTCTGTTGAAAGAACTAGGAACGATTCCGATGACATCTGTCGCAACCGTAGCACTAGGTTACCCAAAAAGTGCGATGCAGAGCGATATTGATGGAACGGGTTTCTTAGTACCACGTAGCAGCAATCATTCCATTACAGCTTGTACGCTTGTCGACCGTAAATGGCCGACGACCACACCTGATGACAAAGTGATGGTGCGTGCATTCGTCGGACGCGTTGGGGAAGAAGCGATTGTCGATTTACCAGATGCTGAAATAGAAAAAATCGTTCGCAAAGACTTGGAAGAAATTCTCGAGCTTACAGGTGAACCGGATTTCTGTATCATCACACGCTGGAAAGAAGACCGACCGCAATACCGCGTTGGCCATAAAGAGAAAATTATACGTGCGCGAGAGGAAATGCAATCAGCGTTTCCGATGATCGAGCTTGCAGGTGCATCCTATAATGGAGTGGGTTTGCCTGACTGTATCGATCAAGGTGTCGCAGCAAAAGATCAAGTGCTAGCAAAGCTATTTACGTAATAGGATAAAATCCGTACAACAAATGTTGTACGGATTTTTTATGTTGTATAACAAGTAGATTTCAGTGGAAGGCGCAGTTCGTAAGGGGAATGGCGCAGTTTGGTTAGCATAATGCGCCAACTGTTTTATGATGTTTTACGCATAAAAAAAGCGAATATAGGAATATTCGCCGAATGAAAGTTTTTTATTTTACGTTGCAATGATTACATTGATTAGAGTAACACTCGTGCTGCTCTTCAATTTCAGTTCCACATGTCGCACAAACCTTCGCCGGCAAGTTCTTGAAAAATTCTACGATGCTTTCTACCATATTTTATCCATCCCCTTTTTGTTTGTTGTATAACTCTTTGGCATATACACATTGTATTATAACAGATGCCGGAAGTCAACATTTCATTTATCTTTCTGTTAAAATGGATTCAGGCCCTTTGTGACGCGCTTTCGAGCTGTTTTGTCGGCTTTAATTGTGAGAATTAACAGAAAATAAATGCGACAATTTTGTGAGGAGAGAAGAAACTATGAAATTTATCGATAATCAAGGCATCACAGACCCACGTATTAACTTGGCTATTGAAGAATATGTACTCAACACGATGGACGTAGACAAAGATTCGTATGTACTGTTCTACATCAATGAACCTTCTATCATTATCGGGAAAAACCAGAATACAGTAGAAGAAATCAATACGGAGTTTGTCGATCGTCAAGGCATTCACGTTGTACGTAGACTATCAGGTGGCGGTGCGGTCTATCATGATAAAGGAAACTTGAACTTCAGTTTCATCACGAAAGACGATGGGGAGTCGTTCCGTAACTTTAAGAAGTTCACGGAGCCAGTAACAGAAGCGCTTGCGAAAATGGGTGTCAAAGCGGAATTGCTTGGACGTAACGATATTTTGATCGATGGACGTAAAATTTCAGGAAACGCCCAATTTGCTACAAAGGACCGCATGTTTAGCCATGGGACGTTATTGTTTGATACAGATATGGAAGGTGTCGTGAATTCACTCAAAGTGAAGAAGGACAAAATTGAGTCAAAAGGGATCAAGTCGATTCGCAGTCGTGTCGCAAATATTTCAGAATTCTTGGAAGAGCCTATTTCAATTGAACAGTTTAGACAAGAAATTTTGAATTCGATGTTCGATGGCGAAGAAAATATTGAGTATCGCGTGTTGACGGATGAAGACTGGAAAAAAATTCATGAATTGTCTGCAGAGCGTTATGGCAACTGGGAGTGGAATTATGGGCGTTCACCGAAGTTCAACTTGCAACAGTCCAAACGTTTTCCTGTTGGCGGAATCGATGTCCGCTTGCAAGTAGAAAAAGGCAGTATAGAAAACGTCAATATCTATGGTGACTTTTTCGGTGTGGGCGAAGTCCAAGAAATCGAAAATCGTTTAATCGGTGTGAAATATGAGCGCAAGTCGATCACAGAAGCGCTTGAATCTATGGACGTGGAGAAAATCCTTGGTGGGATTAAGCTAGAAGAATTTGTAGATGTAATCTATTAAGGAACAGCGCATGTCTTGCGGGGCATGCGCTGTTTGTATATGAAGTTTCATTTATGTGTGCTGTAAAATACGCTATACTGAACATAAAGAGAAAGTGAGGGGTTACGGTGAAGCATCGAATATTTATTGTGGAAGATGATTTGAAAATTGCTCAATTGTTAGCGGGAACGCTTGAAAAATATCAATATGAAGTCGCGATCATACAGGACTTTGACCGAGTCGTGGAAGAATGCAACGCGTATAATCCACATCTAGTGCTTTTAGATATCAACTTGCCGATTTATGACGGCTACTATTGGTGTCGTCAGTTACGACAGCATACGATGTGTCCGATTATTTTTATTTCGGCGCGCTCAGGTGATATGGATCAAGTGTTTGCGCTCGAAAATGGAGGCGATGATTTCATAACGAAGCCGTTTCATTATGAAATTGTATTAGCAAAAATTAAAAGTCATTTGCGTCGATCGTTTGGCGAATATTCCCCGAATCAATCGGAGCGCTTGATCGTATCGGGCGATTTGACGTTGTATATAGAACGGATGACGTTACAAAAAGGCAATGAAGAAATTCCACTTCAGAAGAAAGAATGCGTCATTCTGGAATTGTTGATGGGCGAGTCTCCGAAAGTCGTATCACGTGAAAGGTTACTCGAAGAACTGTGGGATGATCAATCATTCGTTGATGAAAATACGCTTAACGTTAATATGGCTCGAGTGCGCAAGAAATTGACCGATTATGACGTGCAATCTTGGATTGAAACAGTGCGCGGTGCGGGGTATCGTTTCATGCCGGAATCGGAAGCCAAATGAAAGCATTCACACTGTTCGTTAAAGAGCATGTACCGTTCATGCTGTTTCAGGTCGGGCTGGTGTCGTTCATACTACTGTTGTTTTGGCTAGACGGTTTCCGCAATCCGAACACAGCCATCTATTCGGTCGCGATGAGTATTTTACTTACGGCGGGTTATTTGGGAGCTAAATTCATCATGCGGCGTACATATTATGCGAAGATTGTTGAAAAACCAAAGCAAATGGAAGATGCTTTGATACGGCATGTCATGACGGCCGAACATCGAATGACGATGGAATTTACGCGCGAATTGTATCGCTTGTATCAACGTGAAGTACAGACTTTATATGACACACAAAACCGTCATTTGCATTTCATGAATCAATGGGTGCATCAAATGAAAACACCCATTTCGGTCATTAATTTACTATTGCAAGAAGATACAGTGGACAAGAAGAGTATCGAGCAGGAAGTGGGACGCATCCAAAATGGATTGGATATCGTCCTTGTCAATGCACGGCTTGAAACGTTTGAAGAAGATATGCAAATTGAACGGCTATTGTTGAGACAAGTGTTGCAAGAAGTGCTGAATGAAAATAAACGACTATTCATTACGAACGGTCTGTTTCCTGTGCTGAATGTGGAGGAATACTTAACCGTCGCAACTGATCGAAAGTGGATCAAGTTTATGCTCAATCAATTCATTACGAATGCTGTAAAATATACCTTTGAAAAAGGTAAGAAAATACATGTGAATGCAGTCCAGTTACAAGAAGGTCTGTGTCTTGAAATTGTGGATGAAGGAATCGGCATACCGGCATCGGACTTACACCGGGTAACGAAAGCTTTCTTCACGGGAGAAAACGGCAGATTGTCTGGAGAATCGACGGGCATGGGATTGTACATCGCATCCGAAGTTTGTGAGAAACTGGGTCATCAACTGACGATTTCCTCGAAACAAGGAGAAGGCACGACAATCGCATTATTATTTAAAGACGGAGAGGCGGGTGAACAATCAGATGACGCAACCGGTCGTTAAGATGGAAGATGTCACGAAGATCTACGAAGGAAAAGTAATACATCGTGCATTGAATCAATTGGACTTCGATGTGCAAGAAGGGGAGTTCGTTGCGATCATGGGGCCATCGGGGAGTGGTAAGACAACATTGTTAAACTTATTGATGGCCACCGATATTCCGACGTATGGCAAGATTGTCATCGGAGGCGTGGAACCTGAAAAGCTCAGTCAAAACGATATTGCTTTATTCCGTAGACGACAAATTGGTTTTGTCTTTCAAGAAATCAATTTACTGCAAATGCTGACGGTGGAAGAAAATCTTGTATTACCGTTAACTCTTGATGGATTGCCCGTTGCAGAGATGAAGAAACGTGTACAAGATATGGCGCAAAAGTTGAATTTGGAAGATATTTTGGAGCGGCGACCAGATGAACTATCGGGTGGACAAGCACAACGAACTGCGATAGGACGAGCGCTCATCCATCAACCGAGCATTGTGTTAGCGGACGAGCCGACAGGAAATCTTGATTCGAAATCCGCGAAAGATGTGCTTGAATTACTTGAACATATTAATCAGCATGAAAAGACGTCGATTATTATGGTGACGCATGACCCGATTGCTGCGAGTTATTGTGACCGCGTTCTGTTTATTAAAGATGGAGAATTTTTCAATGAAATTTATAAAGATGAACGCCGGCAAACATTTTTCCAGCGTATCTTGAATGTGTTGTCATTACTTGGAGGTAACGTGAATGACTTTTCGACAGTTCGCTTACCGTAATGTCGTTCGTAACCGCCGGGTCTATGCGGCATTCTTCATGGCGAGTGTATTTTCCGTTATGGTATTTTTCCTCTATTCGATGTTGCTATTCCATCCATCGATTGAAAATACGTTTCTAAAAGAGATTTCAACACTCGGTATGGGAATAGCGGAAATCATTCTATTCATCTTCACGCTGTTTTTCCTATTTTATTCAATGCGTGCATTTTTGCAGGCGCGATCGAAAGAGTTCGGTGTGTTGTTGCTTCTCGGAATGGCCAAACGCCAGTTGCATCGACTCATTTTCATCGAGACGATGTTGCTTGGCTTCGCCTCAATTATAAGCGGAATTTTCCTTGGCTTCATGTTTTCAAAGTTTTTCTTCATGATCGTCAAAGCGATCGTGCAAATACCGGTATTACCGCTTTATTTGTCCTGGAAACCATTTGTGTTGACGATGGGTGCATTCCTTAGTTTATTCGCCATCATTTCCTATATCGCACCTGTATTCATTCAGCAAGGACAAGTCTCGGATTTATTACATGGGGATATGGCCGTACAATCGGTGTATTCGTACTCGAAAAGCCGTGGGATCTTCGGAGTCGTGCTATTGTTGCTCGCCTACGCTATGGCAGCGTTCGTATCACGTTCGAGCATCCTCAGTCTGTTCTTCTTGCTACCGCCACTCATCACATTCGGGACGTATTACTTTTTCACCGATACGTTACCGCTCGTATTGCATGCATTGCGACGGCAAAAGAACATCTTCTGGCGCGACTTTTGGTTGATCTCGATTTCGGAAAGCATTGTACGTTTAAAAGAAAATGCGCGGATGTTCTTCATCGTGACGATCGTTTCGACTATCGCGTTCATGTCAGTCGGTATTCTGGCATCGTTAACGTCATTCGCTTCGCAATATCGTGAAGTAAATCCACTTGGGCTTATCTATAAAAGCTTGCCGCATAATGAATTCGAGTATCCACATATCGCGCAACTGACCAATGAGCTCGATCAAGCAGGCCTTGATTACTGGGCTGTACGATTTCGTGTGCTGGAACAGCAATCTTCTTATACTAAGAATAAAGTCAATATCGTCAAGCTGTCTGATCTGAATGAACTGGCTGTAAGCTTCGGGGAAAAGCCGCTTTCATTACATAGAGGACATGCGTTGTTTTTACCCGCAACAGCCGCCGCGGCCAATCAATTGTCGACGGAATCAGTCAACACTGAACTGGCTGATAGTGGTGTCTCACTCGAGATTGAAGGCGTGTATCCGTATAAATTGTTTCCACCAAACGCGCTTGGACTCAATACGATTGTCGTGAATCATTTGGATTTCGATCGCATTGAAGAACAAGCAAATGTCGATGCATTGGCGTTTAATTATTATGCATTTAACGTAAGGGATTGGCAGGAGACGCGGGAAATTGGTCTGACTATCCATGCTCAAGTGTTGGCGGGGCTCATGCTCGAACACCGTGACCCGGTGCGCTACGAGTTTGAGAATCCGGGGTTGAATTATTCGCATATCCGTATGACGTTTTCGTTGCTGTTGTTTATTGGCTTATTACTCGCAGGCGTATTTTTCCTTGCGTCCGGCAGTTTCATTTACTTCCGGTTGTATACGTCGCTTAGTCATGATCGACGGCAGTATGCGGTGTTGCAGCGGATTGGGATGACGGACAGAGAGTTTACGAAGATTGTTAACCGGCAATTAATTCCGCAGTTTTTCTTCCCGTGGGGTGTATCGTTCATCCATAGTGTGTTTGCGTTTATGTCGTTGCAGGTGATTTGGGATGCGTTGGCTGAGATTTCTATTGTTAAGGAGCTAGCGCTTGTGCTGGCGGGCTTTGCGCTGATGCAGATTTTCTATTTCTATTTGATCCGCTGGCGTTATATTTCACATATTAAGGCACCTACTTCTTAGGGAGGGGTGTCTTTTTTGACTGGTACAAATTCAAGTACAAGTATGAGTGGAAGGAGTGAGTGGGTGGGGATTGAACTTATTTAATTTCAAGTTCAAGAGCAAGTGCTTTGGAGTGGTGAGTGAGTTTGTGAGTGTGAGGGGATGGAAGCTCCAG
>NZ_PDYS01000029.1:0-14289 GCF_002743155.1 Sporosarcina sp. P1 | reverse complement strand
CCACAGACAGGAAGTGCGCCTGTCTCTGTCTCCTTACTTCGCCTACCACAGCAGGCGCCTTCGTTAGATAGTGTGTAGGACAGTTCATACACTTCACTCGCAAGAAACAAGTGATAGCTATCACCATGTCACTGGTTTTCTTTTTACTAGAAACACAAACTAATTCATTACCCCACAGTAGCGCAGGCACAACTGCGGGGTAGGCCGTGGCCATGAGACAACTGGCAGCCCCATCGCCAGCTGGCTCATGGCTGGAGGCAATCCCCCACGTGCCTGCGCGGGTCCAGAAAGTGAACACTTGCTAACTTCAAAATCCAAAAATAAGTCGAGCGACGTACCCAACAAAAAGTGAGCAAGATGGGCAGCGGGGTAATAGTTCTGCCAAAAGCGTTTCTAGGTTGCGTAATAGATGATGTCCCTTGTTTTGCTAGCATCTTCGGGGCACTTCACTCGCAAGAAACAAGTGATAGCTATCACCATGTCACTGGTTTTCTTTTTGCTAGAAACACAAACTAATTCATTACCCCAAAGTAGCACAGGCACAACTGCGGGGTAGGCCGTGGCCATGAGACAACTGGCAGCCCCATCGCCAGCTGGCTCATGGCTGGAGGCAATCCCCCACGTGCCTGCGCGGGTCCAGAAAGTGAACACTCGCTAACTTCAGTACCCAAAAATAAGTCGAGCGACGTCCCCAACAAAAAGTGAGCAAGAAATACATGATAGCTATCACAATGCCACTGTTTTTCTTTTTGTTAGAAACACAAACTAATTCATTTCCCCACGTGCCTGCGCGGGTCCAGAAAGTGAACACTTGCTAACTTCAGTACACAACAATCAATCGAGCGACGCTATTAACCGTGCTCTCCACAAAAACACACTATGTTTACACAACTGCGCTCGTACAATAAAAAAACCTCCTAGATACAACCTAGGAGGCGGATGACATTATTGCTTACTGTAATATTGATACAGACCTGTGTAGATCGCATCAGCATAAATATTCAAATACTGTTCACTTGTCAACTTCGAATAGTCCTGTGCATTTGTAATGAAGCCTAACTCCACAAGAACGGCAGCTACGTTATTATTTTTGATTACATAAAAACCTTTATTCTTTACACCACGATCAGACATATTCGCCTTTTGCACAATATTGCGCTGGATGAAAGAAGCTAAATCGCGACTTTCTGTTGCGTTTATGTTGGAAGAAGAGTCATAGAAGACTTCTGCTCCTTTTGCAGCAAAACCTGCTGCGTTCACATGAATGGAAACGAATGTTTCTGCAAAATTCTTCTTGGAGAAATCCGTACGAGCTTGAAGTGTGTAATACGTATCATTGGAACGCGTCATTAACACTTTAGCGCCAGCATTTTTTAACTTCGCTTCGACTTTCTTTGCAACTTTCAGTGTAATAGATTTTTCAGATGTGCCATTCTTACCAGTGCCTGGATCATGTCCGCCATGACCTGCATCGACAACAATAATACGATCTTTCAATGGATTACCCGTTTGATTCAACAACTTCAAATAGGTCTTGTGCACATAACCAGTTGTGCTACCAGCGCGAATCTTTGCCCAATATCCCGAAACGGACAAAATTTCTACTTTTTGGCCTGATTGAAGCTTCCCAACAGTAGGGGCACTCGAATTACCTGCAGAACGCATATTCAAATTATTAACCGTTACTTTACCCATTGTCTTCGCAACAGGCGTCGGTTTTGGTGTAGTGACAGGTGGTTTAGGTGTTGGTGTATCCGGTTTGACATCATTTAAATTAGGAGTCGTGAAGTATTCATGGATATAGCCTTCTAAACCATTGATATTGACTTTCAACCAAATGCCTTGCTTGCCTATTACTTCTACCACTGTACCGTTAGGCAACACATGGATAATAGCAGAAGACTCGGAAGGTGCGCTGCGTACGTTCAATGGATCTGAATCATCACCAGTTGCTACGCGCACATACTTCACGCTGGATTGTTGATCTGGAGTTTTAACAGTCAACGCAAACTGCTTGTCCATCGCACGTGCAACGAATAATGCGAATTGTTTACGTGTTAACAAATTATTTGGTAAGAATTTCTTGTTGTCGCCTTGTGTAATGCCTGCATAATACAAACCGTTGATCCGATCAACGTATTTGTGATTTTTCACATCATCCATACCTAAAGGTTTTTGGCTCGTTACTTTTTCAGATAAGTTAAATGCTACTGACATCGCGTATGCCATTTCATCCCGTTTAATTTCTTCATTCGGTTTGAAGTTGTTTGCGTCAGTATTAGGGAAGTATCCTTTTTGAAGAGCAATGTTAGCAAACTTGTATTGTTCGCTAGTTGGCTTCAGTCCGTTAATTTCCATGTTTTTCAACGGTGTATCTTGTGTTTCAGTTGCAATAACGAGCATTTTCGCAACATGTGAACGTCGTAAGTTATCTTGAGGATTGAATTTAGGTGTTTGATTAATAATACCTTTTTCCGCTATGTAATGGACTTCTTTGTAATATTCACTGTTGGCGGGGACGTCGGAAAACTTGAAGCTTGCAAATGACTGGAGAGGTGAGATAGCTAAGATGGTTAGCAGCAACAGACCAACTGTTGCCCATTTAATTTGTTTCATGAGATCCTCCTTAATATATAATGTATTACTAGACTCATAGGTTCATTTTACCAGTTATGAAAACTAATTACTAGATATTTTCGTCATGGTTCGTAAATTAGCAATATGACTATAATGATTCTTCATTACTATTTAAGGGATTGTGGTACAGAAGGGGGAGATAGAGCTGAATTCGGAGAAAACCGAATGTTCAAGTTTGAACATTCGGTAGGATAATTATTTATTAATACGATCGATGAATTTATTTAATTGCCCAATTGATACTTTATCTGACAAACCATATCTACCATCTAGGTAACCAGTCGTAATTTCATGGTAGAATAAAATGTTAATATATTCAGTCGCCCAGTGACCAGGAGGAACATCAGAGAATTTCGCAATAGCGGAACCTCTTAGTTCAAATGCTTGTACTAAAACTTTTGCCATTTGAGCGCGAGTTAATTCTTTCTTTGGATTGAAGTTACCTTCGTCACCAGAGAAAATATTTGCTTCTGCGACTGCGGATATTGCGTTGTAGTGAGGATTGGATTTATCTACGTCTTTAAATGTAACATTAGCCGTCGTCATATCCAGATCTAATTTTTCTGCAAGTACTTGTGCTATTTCACCGCGAGTTGCATACACAACTTCTTTAACAGGAGCAGACGCAGCTACCTTATCTTCTTCTTTACTTACATTATCAGTGAATTTCGCTACGCGTCGAGCACCGATATAACGGCTCTTCCAGTAGTATGGATCATCCAATGAGGAGATCATGACGCCTTTGCTCACAGAAGCGTGGATAAAGTTATTAGACCCTACATAGATGCCAACGTGTGATACGCCGCGACCTGATGTATTAAAGAATACTAAATCCCCAACTTCTAGATTGCTTTTAGAAATAGAAGTTCCGGTCGCCATTTGCTGCCCAGTCGTTCTTGGAATAGAAAGACCTTCTTCATTGAACACGTATTGAGTGAATCCTGAACAATCAAAAGCCGTTGGGGTTGCTCCACCTAAACGATAAGGTGTTCCCATATATTTTTTTGCAGTGCTTACTAATGATGTTGGTGAGTTTGCGGAAGCAAATTCTGGTACGAATGAAAAGAATAGTAGACTTGCCATGACCAGAGTTATTAGACGTTTCATGCTGTGCTCAAATTCCCCTTTCGCGCAATCATTGTTGCGCTTTGTAATCTAGGAACATGTTAGCACGAATAAACATGGGAATTATTACAATTATATTACAAGAAAATTACACGCTGACATATGATTGAAATGTTTATATAAATAACTACCGATATTTCTACTATAGAGAAGAAATAAAATAGTGAGTTAATTGCTGTTGCGCCTTTATATGCGCGTAGTATGTGGTATAATCATTCAACGTAGAAAAGAGCGTATTAGTTTATGTCAGTAAGTAATAAAGGATGAGTTATAAGTGTCTAAAGTAGTAGTATTTAGTAATATGTATCCTTCCGCTGAGCATCCTACCTTTGGAATCTTTGTCAAGAACCAAGTGGAGCAATTAAAAAAAGATGGCGTAGATATTAAAGTCATCGCCATACAGGATCCGGGTAAAGGAAAGATCGGAAAAATAGTCAAATATCTATCATGGGGAATAGAGTCCCTTCTATATGTTTTACAGCATAAAAAGAATATTAGTATTACACATGCGCATTACGCGTTTCCAACTGGACTGGTGTCATTGCTAGCGAAGAAATTATGGAAGATACCGTACGTAGTGACAATACATGGTGGAGATTTAGATAAAATGGCTAAGAAAAGTCCACGTATTGCGAAACTCACTCATCGTATTTTACAAGAGGCCTCGGAGGTTATCACGGTCGGTGAAAAGTTGCGAAATGATGTCATCCATGATTATGATATAGCTCCTAGCAAAGTAGAAGTCATGAGTATGGGTGTAGATACGCGTATCTTTAAGCCAATGGCTCAGGAGGAAGTTCGACTTTTATTGGACGTGCCTTTAAATGAACGTGTAGTACTCTTTGTGGGGAATGTGATCGAAGCAAAAGGCATTATGGAATTGATTGACGCATTTGAACAATTACAAGAGACGCATGAAGATCTTCTTCTATATATAGTAGGTTCACAAAAGGACCAGCGTTTTACGCAGGAAGTGAAGGACAAAGTCGGCAACAATTCGGGCATTCGCTTTAAAGGGCCTGTCAGCCAGACTGAACTCGCGAAATGGATGTCGGCAGCAGATCTTCTCGCGCTACCTTCTTATCATGAAGGTTTTGGCTTAGTAGCACTCGAAGCCCTTGCCTCAGGAGCCAAAGTCGTAGCGACGAATGTCGGGGGCTTACCGTATTTATTGAAAGACGATGTCGGAACATTAGTTGAGCCACGGAATGCGCAAGCCTTGGCTATGGGACTCGAGGAAGCACTTTCGAATGAAGTGACCAGAGAGCAACATGAAGTGACGCAACAAGTGATTCAGCAACATTCTTCATCAGAGATCGTCAAAAGGTTGAACGATATCTATGAACAGAATGGAAAGGGATCTTCCAAATGAGTAAATTATTCAAGATCATTGGCACTGTCGCCATCATTAATATTGTTGCCAGATTGTTTGGCTTCGGGCGCGAAGTCGTAATTGGCATACAATATGGTACTTCGACAGTGGCGGATGCCATCGCGACAGCGTATACGATTCCGAACTTCATTTATCTAGTGCTTGGTGGAGCGTTGACGACTGCCTTTATATCGATCTACCATTCGTCGAGTATGGATCGGCCATTATTTGTACGCAAAGCATTCACGACAGTCGTCATGACCGCCACACTTGTTACATTAGTAATTATCGTCTTGACGAATCCGATTCTGAATCTATTCTTTAAAGAGTTAAGTGATGAAGACTACACAGTAGTAAGAAATCTCTTCCTTTGGATGATGCCTTCTTCCATCGTATTGGTCATGTCGACATGGATGAGCGGTTTATTGAATATCAATGACCGTTTTCAGTTATCAAGTCTTGCCATCTTACTGTATAACGTAGCGTTTGTTGGAGTGGGCTTTGCGCTAACAAAATGGCTTGGACCTGAATCGTATGGTGTTGGTGCCATGGTCAGTGCCATCCTAATGGGGCTATTCCTGTATTGGGGTATCAAACGTGCAGATCTTTCCTCGCTGAAACCTTCATTTGGTATGCCTACGGATATTAAGAGAATGTGGTGGCTCGCCTTGCCGATTTTATTCGGTGGCGCTTCATTACAGTTCTACTTCATTATTCATCGTATTGCAGCGGGTGGGTTAGGGGAAGGTGCGATTTCTTCTATTAACTACGCATCGAAACTAACGGGCTTTCCACAAGCTATTCTAATGACAGCCGTAACGACGGTGATCTATCCAATGCTCGCGAAGAAAGAAGGCGAAGGGGATACGGGTACGGTCAAGGCGCTTTACAAGAAAGGAATGCTCTACATGGTCGCGTTACTATTGCCAGCGACGGTGTTCTGCTATTTCCTAGCTGAGCCGCTCATCCGTTTAGTATTCGGTTATGGGAATTTCGATGAGAAGTCCATTATGTTGACCGTGCCGGTGTTCAAAGTATTCGCTCTGTCGATGTTTTTCTTAGCGGCTAATACTTATATCACTCGATTTTATTATGCAAAAGGTAATTCGATCACACCTATTATCTTTAGTTTAATCAGCGTATTTGGAATTAATATCGGTATTATTTTTGCGTTTGTTGATCAGATTGGTGCGCAAGCCATTGCGTACGGTACTGTCGTCAGTGCGGCAGTGAACTTCCTTTTACTCGCCGGGTATGCTCGGTTTAAATGGAAGTTGTAATGATATGAAAAAAAGCTTTCACTCAGTAAGTTGAGTGGAAGCTTTTTTGTGGTTTTTTGGATTGTGTTTCCGTGAAATTTGCGCAAAAATCGGCATAGGATTGTGGTTCTTGCACGTACTCTTACTCTTACTGTTTCGTGTTTGATCACAGGATTGTCGTTTAGCTGGCAATGTAAGTGGCGAGATCATTGCATCCACTACGGCGCTGGTGGATGGCTTTCGCAATGAGCCACAGACAGGAAGTTCGCCTGTCTCAGATCTTCTTATTAGAACCACAAATTGAATAAATATTACTCAGTAGCACAGGCACAACTGCGGGGTAGGCCGTGGCCATGAGACATCTGGCAGCCCTACCGCCAGCTGGCTCATGGCTGGAGGCAATCCCCCACGTGCCTGTGCGAGTCCAGAAAGCAGATACGCACTATTTTCGATGCCAAACCTGACTCGAGCGACGATCCCAATGAAATGATTTACAGCATAAAGAAATTTTCTTCACCGATTTTGTCATATAAACCACTACGTTTGAACAAGCTCACTTTCTCAGGAGGGACTCGTTTAAAGATGAGTCGCTTGTTTTGGCGATCTGCTTCGTCGAGCATGGCGGAAAGAGCTGCTTCACCCGTTGCATCGATAGCTGTTAAATTTTTCATGTCTAAAATGATTGTGGTTTGTTCAAGATTCAATAATTCAGGGTATCGATCCTCGAAGTATTTCGCGGTACCGAAGAACAGTGGACCGGAGATTTTGAATTTGATCAGCTCAGATTCATTTCCCATAGACAACTTGAATTTTTCAACGTCAGACAGTTTACTCTTTTTAATATCCAATGAGCCACTCATTTTGCGTAAGAATGACAGGGCGGCGAGCAAGATTCCGACTTCGACTGCGATTGTCAAATTCACGAATATGGTCAAAAGGAAAGTTGTCAGTAACACAAGTGAATCACTTGAGCGTAACGAAGCGATTTGGGCAAAGGCTTTTCGTGAACTCATATTCCAAGCGACAAACATCAGAATGGGTGCCATTGCGGCCAACGGTATATAGGAAGCATAAGGTGCGAATAGTAATAGAAAAGCCAATACAAATAAACTTTGTATGATGCCAGAAATGGGACTGACCGCGCCTGAACCGATATTTGTGGCGGTACGTGCGATGGCGCCTGTGGCGGGGATTCCCCCGAATAATGGTGTAATGATATTAGCGATACCTTGACCAAATAATTCTTTCTTGGAATTATGCTTAGGTACATTACTTTTCATTCCGTCAGCCACAACTGCGGAAAGCAGAGATTCGATCGCACCAAGTGCAGCAATGATTAAAGCGGGCTGCCATAGATTCACCAGTTTGGCGAGCGTGATTTCTGGAAAATGAAAACTAGGTAAATGTTGTGGAATGCCACCATATGCTGTGCCGATTGTTTCCACTTTACCTGGGAAGAACAAAATCGAGCAGATAGTAGGAACTAACAGTGCAATAAGTAGTAATGGAACCTTTGGAGAGATTTTGGGTAAAAGAAAGATGACACCAAGACCGATTGTGGCAGTTAGGATACTAAATGTATTGATAGTATGAAAATGACGAGCGATTTCTACCATGCTTTCATGGAAGAACTCTTTTTTCTCCACTCCCGTCAAGCCAAAGAAGTTTTGGAACTGTCCAGTAAAGATAATGACTGCAATCCCCGCAGTGAATCCGATTGTCACCGATCGCGGGACGAAGTGAATGAGATTACTGACACCGAGAAAACTCATAATGACAAGAAGAATACCCGCGAGAAATCCGGCAAGTAGAAGATCTTCGTAACCGTATTGTAGTACGATAGCTAGTAATATGGGAATGAATGCGCCAGTAGGGCCGGCGATCTGGTAACGTGAACCACCAAGCAAGGCGACTAAAAGACCTGCGATGATCGTAGTATATAGCCCGTATTCTGGTTTGACGCCAGAAGCAATGGCAAAAGCCATCCCAAGTGGAATGGCCACAATTCCAACAGTAATCCCTGCTATCAAATCCTGCCGGAAGCCCGCTGCATTATAATTAAGATAACGTGGATCTTTGAACATATTTGTTCACTTCTTCCATTTTTAGTGTATATATACAACACTTATTATACGGTATGCATACGGCCTATACAAGGTGTGTATAAAGGGGGAGATGTATAAAAGTTCAATAATTGAAGAAGATAGTGTCGAACCGAATAATTGATTCGAATATACTTTAGTGTTAAAGTATATGGCAGTAACAACAATAAAGGAGAGATATTTTATGGGCAGATTACAAGACAAAGTAGCGTTCATTACAGGTGGGGCATCTGGTATGGGTGAAATGATGGTAAAGCAATTCACGGCAGAAGGCGCGAAAGTAATTGCAGCTGACATTAATACAGCAGCACTTGAAGAAAAGTGGGGCGGTCAGGATAATATCTTCACTATCAAATTGAATGTAATGGAAGATGCAGAGTGGGAAGAGGCTATGAAAAAAGCTGTCGATCACTTCGGGAAAATGGATATTCTTGTGAATAATGCTGGTATCTCAACTGAAAAAACTGTAGATCAAATCACGATTGAAGATTGGCGCAGACTTTCAGATATCAATAGCTTCGGTACATTTCTAGGTATGAAGCATGCATCAAAATATATGAAGGAAGCGAAAAAAGGTGCAATCGTCAATATTTCTTCTTATACTGCTTTGATTGGTATGGGCTTGAATCCGTATTCTGCATCTAAAGGTGCAGTACGTGCTATTTCTAAAGCGGCAGCAGCGGAGTATGGACAAGCAGGTATCCGTGTAAACACCGTATTCCCAGGAGTTATTGAAACGCCGATGGTGGCAAATCTTGAAGAGTCTAAGGCTCAACTGGATATGTTGATTAAAATGACTCCACTACAACGTTTGGGTCAGCCGGAAGATGTAGGGAATGCCGTACTCTTCTTGGCATCAGATGAAGCGGCTTATATTACAGGCGCAGAGCTTGTAATTGATGGCGGTTATTCTGCACGATAATAAAATATAAACAGAACGGGTTGTCCTACAAGTCATGATGACTTACAGGACAACCCGTTTTTCATTGATTATTTTACATCTACAAAGCGTTTGAAGCCCATGAAACGTGAGTTCCAATATGAAGAGTCTAGAGAAGCAATTTCAATTGCTTTTGTCCCCGCGTGAATGAACTTATTGTCTCCTAGATAAATACCGATATGCGAGATGCCGGGACGATATGTATTTTGGAAGAATAATAAATCTCCTACTACCGGATCTTTTATAAATAATGAACGGTTGAAGAAACCGATTGTATCTAATCGAGGAACTTTAACATCAGCTTGGTTGAATGCATAATAAATGAAACCGCTACAATCAAATCCTGATGGAGTAGAACCTGCCCATACATAAGGAGTTCCTAGTAATGGCTGTGTAATGTCCACTAATTTTTGACCTAGCGCCTGGCTAGTGGTCGTAACATTCGGCTTCGTCACAGGTTTGTTTGATGATAACGAGCCCAATGAATTAGTAGAAGAGACAGCTTGTGAAGAGTTCACTTTATTTTCTACTATAAGTTTCTGTTTAACTTTGATATTATTAGAAGTAAGAGAATTCAGACGTTTTAGTTCAGTTACCGTAATCTTGTACTGATTGGAAATCTTGTAAAGAGTATCTCCTGCTTGCACGATATGCGTTTTTGATGCAGCGGCAACACTACCAACTGAGATGCTTGTTGCAAGCAAAAGAGAGGCGATCGCGGCTAGGGCAATTTTCTTCATTTCGACGTATCTCCTTTAAGTATACTAGATTTGGTACTTTGTACTGCAGAGTGTTAACTAGTTATTAAACCTATAAACCTATCATACATTACAGTAATGGATATTAAACGTATCTTAAGACTTATTTTTAATCAATAGTTTACTAGTTGTTTAGGTTTAACATATGAGTAAATACTATAAAAGGGTATTTTTTAAAACTGAAAGTGGTTCTTGGGACTCAGTTTTTTTGTAACCAGTATGTATGTTATGGGTAAACGCAAAGTCGTGTTTTATCGTACTACTTCAAACTATAGTAAAAGCCCTGAACAATCCGAAGTAATGTTACGGATTGTTCAGGGCTTTTCTGCTGTTTAAGAACGTCCGATAGGCCAGTCAAATGGAATCGATCCAGGAGGCGAGTGCTTAATGATATCGATCATGGGTATCGTATACGCGAATAGAATCAATGCGATGGTAATACCAATCCATATATACCAGTTCTCCAAAATTTTCGGTGATTTCTCAGCATCTACTTCTTCTTCAGCGATTGGATATTCTTCATAACCGCGTGGAGCGAAGAATGCCAATTGAATGAAAATGTAGAACATCAATAGAATACCAACGAATAAGATGATTCCGCCGACAGCTTGCCACATTTGGTAGCTGATCCAAGTAGAAACTTGATCTCCACCTGCGTACTCAGAGAATGCTGAACGACGTGGTCCACCGATGAGGCCTTGAATATGCATGGAAGTTGACATGATTGTCATGCCAATTGCCCAAATGAACGTCTGAATGATACCTAGTTTATTCAATGAAGGGGTCAAACGACGGCCAGTCAAGTGTGGAATCAACCAATACGCAATACCGAAAAACGTTAAAATGACTGTTGTTGCAACTGTTAAATGAAAGTGACCTGTTATCCAAATCGTGTTGTGAACAAGAGAGTTTACTTGGTGAGAAGCGTTAATGATCCCGCCTGCTCCACCTGGGATAAATGCTACCATACCAACGAATGGTGCCAAGAATCGAACATCTTTCCAAGGCAGTTTTTTGAACCAACCGAATAGTGATTTATAGCCTTTTCTTCTACCTGTAATTTCAAATGTAGCGAATAAAGAGAACGCCGTCATCAATGAAGGGATGACCACCATGAATGTTAAGACGACTTGGATGAACTTCCAAGTGGGATCAATACCTGGCTCAGTCAATTGATGGTGGAATCCGACTGGAATCGAGAACATCAACAACAGAATGAAAGCCAGTCTTGCTAAAGGATCACTGAATAGTTTTCCGCCGATAATTTTCGGGATGATTGCGTACCAAGCCATGTAAGCAGGTAACAACCAGAAGTATACAAGCGGGTGACCGAAGTACCAGAATAATGTACGCGTCAATAATACGTTGACTGTTGCGACATAACCAAGTGACCAAGGCAAGATCAATACGATGACCGAGTACGCTACACCAAGTGTGGCGACGAACCACATAATCATATTGATGACTACCATAAATGCTAGTAAAGGAGACTTTTCACCTTTATGCGCTTTCTTCCATACATATAGTTGACGGAAGTTAGTGAAAGCAGCAATCCAGCTTCCTACAATGACTAATGTCAGTCCGATGTAGAAAATAGGATGCGCGCGAAGTGGCGTATAGAATGTATACAATACAGAAGCTTCACCTGTTAAAATCATCCATGCAGATAATACCGTACCGACCAACATGACCCAGAATGAAATCCAACCCCACATTAATTGTTTGTCTGAAATGCCAACGGTTTTCCCCATAAGTGAGAATTGGAAACCGACGATGAAGAACGTAGTCAATACTAAACCGAGTATGACGCCGTGCGTTGTTAAAATCGTATAGTAATCAATATTGAATGGTAATGTGTATTTGCCGGAACGGACTAATGTCTGAAGCAGTCCCATCAAGCCACCGACTAAAAGAGAGATGAACGTGACGTGCATAAAAGCCATATACAATCTGGATTCTTTTTTTGAGAAATTAAATAATTCCATGTGTTAGTACACCTCCACTGTGCCGAACATCAAATGGTGACCGATGCCGCAATATTCGTTGCACACCACTGTGAATTCGCCATCGTTTTTCATGACGGATTCGAAGCGGCTGATATGTCCAGGTTCAACCATCATGTTGACATTTGTACCTGCCACTTGGAATCCGTGGACGACGTCTTTACTTGTTACTTGGAAAAGAACTGTGGAACCTTTCGGTACGCGAATCGTCTTAGTAGCGGTTCCATCTTCTTCTGTACCGAAGTCATAATTAAAAGCGGAAGCGACCATATTGACAACATATTTCCCGTCAGCAACTTCTGTCAGACCAAGATTATCAGGTTGGAAAGATTCGTTCGCTTCGACGTTTTGAGGATCGATAGTTTCGATATGACTTTGTGGATGTGTTCCTTTCCAGAATGCCGCAAAGCCAATAATAAGTAAGAATAAAACCAATGATGCTAAACCGAATACAATCCATACTTTTTCATACTTATGCAAATGCATAATGTTTCCTCCTTTAATGCTAGTTATTATCTAGATAAGAATAATCCGTAAGCGCCAAACCACATGACAAGAATGACGATTCCGACGATCATCACCATGATCAGGGTACCTTTTAAATTCGTTTCTTCTTTTGGTTGATTGGGAGAAGATATCTTCTTGCTCAATACGGCCACCTCCTTGTCTAAATGGAGTTCGTACTTTTATCATAATCCTAGCGGGGGAATAAAGAATTAGGGAATTCCCTATGAATTGAAGAAAAAACGTAAATTTCACAATATGTTCAATCACTTTACATGCTTTTGTCATACACATTCCGCTGTAATTGTGATTCGAGCTAGGTTGAAGGTGCTAATGGTATAGTTCGTCAGGTGCATAAAAAAATAGGTGTAACAGTGAGTGAAATAGGGAATACAGAGTGAGACAACATGTATTCAATGTTGACCGTATGTTGAATTGAAATTATAATATAATAAGGTAAAACCTAGGAAGCCGGTGTGTAAATGGAAAATGTCAAATGGATTACAGTGAAAAGCCCTGAAGAAGGTGCGAAGGAAGTATTTAATCTGATTTCTGAAGAACTTCAAAATAATAGATTGCATGTACTTGGATTGGCTACAGGCAGCACGATGATTCCGATTTATGATGAATGGACTCATTCGTCGTTAGACTTTTCCAACGTTACAGCATTCAACTTAGATGAATATGTAGGTATTGACGCGGATAACCCAAATAGTTATGCATACTTTATGAAGCAGCATTTGTTCAGTAAAAAGCCATTCAAAGAAACGTTTATTCCAAACGGTATGGCTGGAAATTTAGATCAAGAGTGTGAAGAATACGAGAATCAGTTGAACTCTCACCCGTTGGATATTCAACTTTTGGGAGTGGGAGAGAATGGTCATATCGCTTTCAACGAGCCAGGAACACCATTTGATTCTGTAACACATGTTGCGACACTGACAGACTCTACACTAGGAGTTAACAGTCAATATTTCGAAAACGATGATAAGATTCCGAATATCGCCTTGACGATGGGGATCTCTTCCATTGTAAAGTCGAAGAAGTTAATCATGGTTGCATTTGGCGAGAAGAAACGTGCGGCGATGGAGAAATTGAAAGCTGGAGAGATCACAACGGAGTGGCCGATTACAAAGTTATTGCGTCATGAAGATGTAATTGTGATTACGGATTTACAGCTTGATTGAGTAGAATAGATGATTATCAGGGGCTATCCTGGAAGTGTAACTTGACTTCTAGGGTAGCCTTTTTTGTGTGAAGTGAGTATTAGGTTGACTATGAACATGTGCTGTACGTTGGTCCTGCTTCGCCTCCCATAGCAGGTGTCTTCGTTTGATTGTGTGTGGGGCAGTTCGGATAGTTGTTTTAAATGGAAGTAGTGCTGTTGGATTACGTTTCTGTTAGGAGTATGTGGTGTTGCTAGCAATGTAAGTGTAATGCACATTGTCCCCACTACGGCGCTGGTGGATGGCTTTCGCAAGGAGCCACAGACAGAAAGTGCGCCTGTCTCTGTCTCCTTACTTCGCCTACCACAGCAGGTGTCTTCGTTTGATTGTGTGTGGGGCAGTTCGGATAGTTGTTTTAAATGG
>NZ_PDYS01000028.1:0-14900 GCF_002743155.1 Sporosarcina sp. P1 | reverse complement strand
TACCCGAAACAAATAGGAGCGAAACTCGAAAGTCTAAAAATAATAAAGTTTTTTTAAAAAAACTTCATTTCAAATCATACAACCGATTAACTATTCATTAAGTTGACGCCTATGAGGTGACGACTCCCGGAGGATCAGCGTGCGCCTTGAGACCCTGGACTGAACGAAGTGAGGGAAGCGGCTCAAGCCACGCCCTCGGGAAAGCGTCCACCTGGAACGTCGATCAACGGTGCCACCCACTCTCCCTCTTCTTTAACTCCGATCAAAAAAATCCCTATCGCTCTTTCTTCCATTGTACCGAAAGAAAAGAAAGACAGGAACCGTTAACCTTTATTCTTTTTTGTGATCACCCTGCACACTAGAAAAACTCCTAAAGTCTTCCTCCACCTTCCGCGTCAACCTGCGCTCAAACCACTTCCCTACCAACCACAGCAAGAAAATAACCACAAACATAATCAACGTCCGGATCGGCTGCGTGACAAGCGCCCGCACATCATACCCAATAAACGTAATCATCATAATCATCACTAGCTTTCCAAGCATCAGCACAAATAAATAATTCCTCTTGTTCATATTCGACAAACCCGCCACAAGATTCACCAAAGCAGAAGGCGTAAACGGAAAACAAATCAAGATAAACAACGGACCAAAGCCATTACGCTCGACCCACTGAATGAGCTGTTGCACTTTTTTAGGGCGGGTCAAGAACGAGAAGAACGTATTGCCGCCAAATCTACGGACGAGCAAAAACACAACATACGAACCCGCTACCGTTCCAGCCCAGGAAAGGACAAAGCCTAACCAAAAACCAAATGCAATGGCATTGGCGATAACAAATACGAAAAGTGGCAGAAATGGTAAGAATGCTTCCAAAAACGTTGGGATTAATCCCATGAAAAATCCTAGTGCCTCATACTGGTCTGCCAAATCCTCCACTTTATCAATTGATAGCCATTCATTCATCGCCAACACCCTCACTGATTTTCATAATTTTTCGTCATATTGCTGTAGAATTTGTTGAGTTATAGTATACTAGCTCCTAGATTGGTAAAAGAAAGATGGGCTGCCTAGTGAATACAACCTTTTCTCATGGCCTGAAAGCAGGATCGAGCATTGCCATCGGCTATTTTCCCGTTGCGCTGACATTCGGACTGCTCGCTAAAACGACCGGCCTCTCTATTATTGAAGCAACCGCAATGAGTTTATTTGTCTATGCAGGAGCAGCTCAATATATGGCACTCAGCTTACTCGCGACCGGCGTTGCGCCGTGGCTCATCGTGACGAATACATTCATCGTCAATATTAGGCACTTTCTCATGACGGCTGCACTAAGTGAAAAAGTGGAAGCCGCGCCAAAATGGAAGAAAGCTGTCTATGCATTTGGAATCACTGATGAAACATTTTCCGTACTTGCCACGCAAAAGAATCGACAAGTCACGACCGCTTTTGCGTTTGGCGTTGCCTTGATTGCCTATAGTAGTTGGGTGATCTTTACAGCAGTAGGACACGTCATTGGAGCAAACTTACCGCAATTTCTACAAAAAGCGATGTCAGTTGCACTGTATGCGATGTTCATTGGCTTGCTCGTCCCTTCTATGAAAGGCAATCGCAAAGTGGTGTTGCTCGCAGTGATTGCAGCAGCCATTCATTGCACTCTGTATTACACACATTTACTCTCTACCGGATGGTCAATCTTGGTCGCGACGCTCGCCTCCGCAATAGTTGTTGAGATTCTTTATGTAAAAAGTAATAAGAACGTTGATCGCTTTACTGAACAAAAGGAGGTAAACTGATGGGATCTACGTATTGGTGGATGTTGCTTGGCATGGCCGTCGCCACATATGTGCCTCGAATGATTCCGTTGACCATTCTCGACGGCAAGGAATTACCGCCAATCGTTAGCGGTGTGTTGCGCAATATTCCATATGCGGTGCTCGGTGCACTGATTTTCCCGGCTATTTTACATATCCAAGATGATATTCTTTTCGGCATAATAGGCGCGATCACAGCGTTTACACTAGCCTTCTTCGGCCTCGACGTGATGTTTGTCGTGATTGGTACCATTGCAGCACTCGCAGTGTACAGTCTATTTTGACTCTTACTCTCACTATTCCCCACAGCAAAGACAATTAAAACAGCGACTAGCTAGTATTCGAAATAAAAAAGCGGTTTTCAAAGCATATATGCTCTTTGAAAACCGCTTTTTCACTCCTCGGCTTGATTCAGTCGCGCATTCTTCACCATGCGCGACGCAAACCAAAAACCTACTGTCAAAGACACTGCATCCGCTACATACAACAACCAGTTATGCGTATACCCTGCATAGACCGACGCTGCGATGAGCGACAATGTCAATATTAATCCAACGACGTGATGAAATGTCACGCGCGTAAAAAATACAACTAAAATCCCTGGCAACAACATCGCAAACAGTAACTTCGTTTCGAAATCATGCATATTGTTCTCCCCTTTTAACGCACGACCACAATACCTAGACGGAAGTGGTCATGACGGAACAGCACTTGTTGCTTTAGACGTACTTCTTGATCACGGCCGATTACTTGCAAACGACAGTGTGCAGCATTGACTTGGATGGCATCATATAATTCATCTTCATTATGAATCGAAATGCCGTTTACCGACTTGATCAAATCACCTGGGACTATGCCCATTTTCTCTGCTGGCGAATCGTTAAGAACCGCTACTACATAGACACCTTCTGATTGAGGCACTAACAATACTTGCTTATTGCGTTCTGATAGTGAAATCATAGCACTCAACAAGATACGGCATAAGACCCCTGCAAGCAATGCTGCCCAACCAAGCACAGGCAGCCAAATTGCACCGATACCTACAACCACGACAGCTACACCGAGCCAAGCGATCGCTTTGCCCATTTTAGGAAGTAGCACGTCCGGGAACGTAGAACGAACCCATTGCGAGAACCCAATCACTACAGGTACTGGAATGAATGAAAATTGCTCTGAGCCTAGTGTGAATTGCGGCCAGTATGGAGCAATTTCCGCTACCATATGTCCAGGGACTACAAATACCACTGGCACGAGCCAAAGTAATTTCGACTGATAAATTGCACCACGCATGCCGCGCTGTGTCGGAACGAATGATGGAGACGTATGACGCGCCGCGTGACGACGAACTAATAAGCCTTCCGAAATTAACAATAATCCCGCAATAATCGGTACCGTAATAGCTAATGTACCGAAGAAGTCCAAGTCTTCTTGAACGAACCATGTGCCGATTGAAAAGTCTCCCGCAAAACGATCCAATGCCCATAGCGCAAAGAACGCGATAGTAACATAATAAATCGGTGAGGCTAGTTTATAGGAGAATGATACAATAACGAGCAACATGACAATGGATAAAAGAATGATCCAGTTAAAATCGACGATCAACCCAACACCAGCAATCACAATCGATAACACGAGACCGTGCAACCAACCTACTGAAAGAATGTGTTTCATTTCAGTAGAACCTTTGTTGATGCCCACATTGAAATCTGTTCGCTCGCGACTTACGCGTTTACTGCCAAGCATATAGGCAGCCACTAAAGCGATTAGCCAGACTGGATTCAGAAAAAAGTAAAGTAATGCATCTTTTAAATTAAGTAATAGTTCGCTAGACATCTTCTGTCACCTTTCTCGCTTGTCTTTATAGCTCTTTTCTTCATTGTACAAAAAAAGAAGGAAAATAGCGAGAGAGTTCTTAAGGAAGTTCCAATTTAAGCTAAATTGCATGAAAAAAAAGAGGCTGTCCGCAAGTCTTGTTTCCAAGACCTTGTCGAACCGCCTCTGCTATTATTTCCCCAATTCATTGACGAGGAAATCGACCGCCATACGTAACTGTTTGTCGTTCTTTGGCTCCGCTCGATATTCTTCTGCAGCCGTTTTTAATGCCATGAAGAATTCTCTGTCCATATCATAGCCTTCTTTAATTTCATACTCCGCACGAAATGCATGTACTGCTTCTGCCGTTTCACGATCGAAATAGCCATCTGTTCTACCTGGACGATGATCAAATGCTTTGAGCATGCGTTGCGCATATGCAACTTGGTCATTGAAATGCCCTTCTTTCATCGTATCCGTCACCATTTGCAAGTGCTCTGTGAATAACGTATTCTGTTTTACTTCAATATCCGCTGTGACTCCTTTGCCATGAATCCACTTCTCTTTAGGCGTCAACCATTTACTCGTCGATAGCTTCAATTCTCCACCATTAGATAATTCCATCGTTTCTTGTACAGTTCCTTTTCCGAAACTGGTTGTGCCGATGATCTCACCACGTTTCAGATCTTTGATCGCTGCACTCAACACTTCACTCGCCGACGCACTACCAACATCTTGTACGATGACAATCGGAATTTGTTTCAAACGTTCATTGAATGAAAGCTTGTCGTCTTTCTCTGTTGAAACAGGCGTTAAATTCCCTTGTGCATCTTGCATCACGACAAACGTTCGATCTTCTTCTAATAGACTACTGGAAATTTCGGATACAGCCTTCAAATAGCCGCCCGGATTACCGCGCACATCGATGATGATAGCTTGGGCACCTTTTTTGATGACATCAGACGTAGCCTTTTGCCACTCTTTTGCTGTCTCTTCACCAAACATGCTTAGCGCTATGTACCCGAGCTTAGCATCCCGTTCTTTAATTAGCTGATGCGAAACAGACTGCACAGGCATATGATCGCGTGTGATCGTGAATTCCATATGCTTATCCGCTTCAGGTCGGAAAATAGTCAACTTCACTTCCGTTCCTTTTTCGCCTCGTATCATATTGACTACATCACGTAGTGTTTCATTGGCCAACCGTTCACCGTTGACACGCACAATTTCATCATAAGGCTGTAATCCCGCTTTTTCCGCCGGGCCTCCTTTTACTGGAGCTACAACAACATACTTACCGTTCGTCCGTGTCATTTCCGCACCAATCCCGACACGTGATCCTGCGAGTGATTCCCGGTGCGACTCCGCTTCCTGTTCGGTCAAGTACGTCGAATACGGGTCGCCGATCGTATCGGTCATCCCACGCAATGCCCCTTCAATCAGCTCGTCCTTCTTGACTGGATACACTGCTCTCTCCTGAATCTTTTCGAACACTTCATCCACTACAGGCAACTTACTGATCGACTCATTCTTTGCAGCTTCTTGCTTTCCACAGCCATTTAGCCATATGGCGCCGATCAGTAATAACACCCCCGCCAAAAAAAGCCTGCTCTTACGCATTCATAACCCCCTCCTCTCTTCACTATATGAAGAAAGACAAGAAGTTACGACACGAGAACAGACTCTTTTTTCAGTCCATGAAGTCGACTAATTCATTCAATGTTTTTTCATCTAATGGTCCCACGACTTTTTGTGCAATGCGCCCTTGCGTATCAATCATAAACGTTGTAGGCATCGAGATCACACCATATTTATGTGTGACTTCCGCTGTTTTATCTAATGGAATCGGGAAGCTTAATTCATAAGAATCTACAAACGTTTCTACTTCACCTATCCCACGTCTCTCGGATTCCGTAACGTTGACAGCGATGAGTTCTACTTGGTCTTCATCCGTAAGCTTCGAATAAAAACTTTCCATATGCGGCATTTCTGCTTTACATGGAGGACACCATGTCGCCCAGAAGTTCAAAATCACTTTTTTTCCTTTTAACTCGGAAAGCGTCACCGTTTCGCCTGCAAGAGTTTCCAATGTAAAGTCCGGGGCAGGTGAATATTGCTCTAAACCTTCTTCTTCCCCTTGCACTGCATCTTCCGGATTTACTTGTGTAATCGGAGTTTCTACCGCTTTTTTCTGTCCGACTGTATTTTCTACCATGATGAAGATTAACGTACCGATGATACATGCCGTGATGATATATCCAAGCGTTTTCCTACTCACTCTACCTCTTCCTTTCCACTAATTGGTTGTGCCGTAGCTCTATCTATTCCAAACAGTAACAAACCGATGAAAATGGTCGTGATGAATGCTGTGTTCAGTAGATTTCCTTGGATGGCTGACACGAAAAAATGAACCGCTATCAAGACACCCGCAAGGTCGCTCACTGTATTGACTTTCTTTTGTTGACACCACCAGGACAATACAAAGACGGCGATAAATAATAGAACCGTTGCACTTTTCACTACCAGACTGCCTTCATTAAGAAATGTCATAGCGATTTGGTAGACAGCCTGCCAACAAATCAATGCAAGCAATACCGACCATTTATCGATACGCTCCCACTTCTCTTTATATACTCGCCGGAGCATCCATACACCGGCTACAACTAGCCCAAGTATCCAGCCGAACGTCCCTCCGTGAAAATAAAGGATAGAGAGCGGATTTTTCATGACCAACGAAAAGTCTGTTACAATCACTGACAATTTCCAAATGATTACGACATAGAAAAATAGATCACCGATTCGTTCGCTATGTACTTTACCAACGTATAATCGAATGAACAGATAGGTCACTATGAAACCCGCAATGAACGCAATCCACGAAGACGGCATCGTAATCGAACCGATTGGATAATACTGCGTAACCGGCATCGTCACTCCCCCTATTCTTTCTATAAACATATGAAAACCTACCTATTCAGGCAGGTTTTCAGTTTATGCTATATTAAAAAGAAACGTAATGCAAAGGATTGACTGCACTTGGACCTGTCGCGGAGAAGTTTCCTACATGCACTTCAAAATGCAAATGCGGACCTGTAGAGTTTCCTGTCGAACCGACCGCTCCAATGAGTTGACCTTTATCGACAGATTGTCCTGAGCTTGTACCAATAGTTGATAGGTGAGCATAGACCGTCGTCAAAATCTGACCTTTCATGGAGTGCGTGATCATGACCACGTTACCCAATCCGTCCATACTGCCCGCGTACGATACGACACCATCTCCTGCTGCTACAACTGGAGTTCCTGTTGGTGCGCTAATGTCCATTCCACGGTGTTGTTTTTTCACTTTCGATATCGGATGAATCCGCCAGCCAAATCCTGAACTGAACCTACCCGTTGTCGGTTTTGTCCAAGAGCCGCTTGAGACAGGCGGAGCGGCAATGGAACTTGGCGAACCACTGTTTGCCGCAGCTGCAGCTTCTGCCAATCTTTCTTGCTGCAACTTTTGCTTTCTCGCTTGTTCTTTGCGAGCGACTTCTGCCAAACGATTTTGTTCTGCGATAATTTTCTTTTCCAATTCAGAACTGAATGCTACCGTTTCGCTATATTCTTCTTCTAACGCGCCTTTTTCACTTGAAAGTTTTTCCTGACTCTTTTCAAGCTTATTTACCACTTCTCTTTTTTCGAGCTTTTTATTATGCAATTCGTCTTTCATTGCTTGAATTTTTTGCTTGCGCTCTTTTTGTTCAGCTAATTTCTGCTCTACCAGTTTCTTTTCTTCTTCTAACAACGCGATATCTTCTTCTTGTTGTTGAATGATTTTTCGATCTGCATCCATCAATGTAGATACTGCTGAGAAGCGGTCAATGAAATCCGCGAAGCTGTTAGCACCAAGAAGCACGTCCAAATAACTGACTTTATTCCCCTTGACTTGCATCACGCGAACACGCTCACGTAAAACTTCATCTCGTTGTTTGATCCGAATCTCTAATTCTTTAATAGAAGACTGAAGTTCATCAATTTCAATTTGAGTCTGATTCATTTCTGCAATGATCCGATCCATATTTTGATTGGTTTCTTCAATTTTGTCATTCAGTTTTTTAATTTGGGAGACCAGTACATCGACTTCCGACTGCTTCTCCTGTATTTGAATTTCTTTTTTCTGGATAGTAGAATCTAAATTTTTCTTTTTGATTTCTGCTGCATTTTTTTCATTCTGCAAATCTTTCAGAGAGTCTGCGAATACATCTGCACTGCCAACCGTCGTGGTAAGCAAACAAATCGCAAGGACACTTGAAACGATTCTATGTCTTTTTATCAAATCCTAGTTCTCTCCTTAGTCAAACTTACGATTTCAAGAATTTCCTGACTGACATGAAACTACCCCAGACACCAATAAAGACGGCGACGAATAGTAGTAAAAAGTTCAATTGTAATAGGAATGGGTTAGGGTCAAGCAAATGGAATAATTGATTTTGCAAACGACCTTCCCAGAAACTATACAACTTCGAATAAAATGTCGTCATCAAAGCCATCGGAAGGATCGCACCGAAAATTCCAAGCCACACGCCTTCGAGCATGAAAGGAATCCGTACGAAACTATCTGTTGCACCAACCAGTTTCATAATATCGATTTCTGTACGTCTCGCCACAATGGTGAGTCGGATCGTATTCGATATGAGGAACATAGCAGTAAACAGCAATGCCAATATTAAGCCCAGTCCGATGTTTCGTCCTATTTTTAAGACATGGAAAAGTTTTTCCACCTTACCTTCACCGTATTCCACGTCAAAAGTATGCGGGTACGTGGCAATTTCATTTGCGATGGATGCTGTGTTTTTGGGGTTATCCGCTTTAACATATAATGCATCACCGAGGGGATTGTCCTGTTTGTAGAGCGCCAACTCATCACCAAATGACTGAATCATTTGCTCCAATTCCTGTTTTCGCGAGGAATACTTGACTTCGGCAACACCTGGGGTTTCTTTGACTTCCTTCAATAGTTCTTGGACTTCATCTTTACTAGCACCTGGTTCCGCGACTACTTTGATTTCTACATCATTTTCGATGTTATCAGCCAGTTGATTCAAATTCATCATGATGACGATGAATACGCCGATTAATAGTAAAGTCACGGTCACTGCGCTAACTGATGCAAAGGTCATCCAACCATTTCGACTTAAGCTTTTGAAACTTTCCCGAATATGACGTCGTACTGTTCTAGATTTCATTGGAGTATTCTCCTTCGTTCTCATCTCGTGTGATGAGTCCGCCTTCGATCTGTATCACGCGATGTGGTTGATTATCCACAATATCTTTATTATGTGTTGCCATAATGATCGTTGTGCCTTGTGCATTTATTCGTTCAAAAATCTTCATGATCTCCCATGAAGTCTCTGGATCTAAATTCCCTGTCGGTTCGTCTGCAATGACGAGCTTCGGTTTATTAACGATCGATCGTGCAATCGATACGCGTTGTTGTTCGCCACCTGACAGTTCATTTGGAAACATTCTCGTTTTCTTGGTGAGCCCTACTAATTTCAGAACTTCTGTCACTTTTTGACGAATGACGCTCGGTGATTCTTCAATTACCTCTAGCGCATACGCAACATTTTCGTAGACAGTCAGTTTTGGCAATAGTTTAAAATCCTGGAATACTACGCCAATTTGTCTTCTCAAATAAGGGACATCTCTTCTTTGCATTTTTGTCAGTTCCGTATTATTGAAGTAAATCAATCCACTAGACGGGACTTCTTCACGATACATCATTTTAATGAACGTGGATTTACCCGCGCCACTCGGTCCGACAACATATACAAATTCCCCTTTTTCGATTTCGACGTGAATTCCGTTAGAGGCTACAACACCATTCGGGTACTTTTTGTATACATTTTTCATTACAATCATACATCATAACCACCTGAATTTCGTTTTTCTCTCATATTCGCCATTTTTATTATAGCATGGCCTTGACTCTACCATGTATTACAGTTATGTATCAATTGATTAAGCTAGATAAATAGTAAAAATTGGTTTATTTTCGTAGTATATGTACAAAAAAATCGTCCCCAAGGAAGTCTTGGAGACGATTGATTGAATTGTTATTATTTCTTTTCAGCTAACCAAGCAGCAACTGCGTCTGCTTCTTCGCCTTTAATAACACCAGGAGGCATAGCGCCTTTACCGTTAACGATCACGTCGTGGATTTCTTCTTCAGAAAGTGTTGCACCGATTTTATCAAGTGCTGGACCTGCTCCACCTTCTAAGTTTCCTCCGTGACATGATGCACAGCTTTGTTGTACAACTGCTTCTGCATCTACATCAGTAGTAGCCGCGCCGTTGTCGTTTGTCGCGTCATTATTTGGTTCTGAAGCGTTATCGTCGCCTCCACCACAAGCGCCGAGAACTAGTGCTGCTCCGAAGAGTGTAGCTAATAGTTTGTTCTTCATGTAATACCCTCCTTTTACTTAATTTTTTCTAACATATAGTAGTATACCAAATATTAATCGATTTATGGTGAATAGAGATCATAAAGTTACAAATTATCCAGGATAATCGTGTATTTTGTCTATTTCATCCCATAAAAAGACGCTTTGGTAGTAAGTACATATATAGTATTGACCAAATATCCGGTAAGTAAACATTACATTTGGTCACATGATGAAAATAGCGAGGAAATTTACCGTCTTCCACGTGATTTGGCATGAAAAGAAATCATTCTTTGTTACAGTCTGTAATATTGTAACGTCTTTGTAATATTCAAACGACAAATGTGACAAAAGTTCACATATGTGCACAAAGCAACTATTTTATCCTTCACTACATACGCAAATGAGCTACTCTGTAAAAAAACAGCCGAACCAAGTCATGAAAAAATGACCCGCTCGGCTGCCTTTCTATAATCAAGAAATTCTAGAACGCAAATATGCATTGATAAACTGATCGATCTCGCCGTCCATCACAGAACTCACGTTACCCGTCTCTTCATTCGTACGGTGATCTTTCACCATAGAATAGGGATGGAAAACATATGAACGAATTTGACTGCCCCAACCAATTTCCTTCTGCTCGCCACGGATATCCGCTAAACGTGCTTCCTCTTCTTCCACGCGAATCTGGTAAATCTTCGCCTTCAAAAGATTCATCGCACGCTCCCGGTTCTTAATTTGTGAACGTTCCGTTTGACACGTAACAATCGCACCCGTTGGAATGTGAGTCATACGTACAGCGGAATCCGTCGTATTGACGTGCTGTCCGCCGGCACCGCTTGAACGGTACGTATCAATTTTGATATCTTCCGTCTTCAAATCCAATTCGATGTCGCCGTCAAACTCCGGCATGACTTCAATGGAAGAGAAGGATGTATGGCGTCTACCTGAAGAGTCAAATGGAGAGATCCGAACGAGTCGGTGCACCCCTTTCTCCGCTTTCAAGTAGCCATATGCATTATGCCCTTTAATTCCGAGTGTGACAGATTTCACGCCCGCTTCGTCACCTGCTTGATAATCGAGAGTTTCGACTTTAAAGCCGTGGTGCTCAGCCCAGCGTGTATACATACGAAGCAACATTGAAGCCCAGTCTTGGGACTCGGTGCCGCCTGCGCCTGAGTGTATTTCAACTACTGCATTATTTTTATCAAATTCATCGCTCAATAACATTTGAAGATCGAATTGTTCCATCTTCTTTTTGAACTCTTTTAATTCGGAAATGAGATCTTCTTGTAACTCTTCGTCCGCTTCTTCTCGCAAAAGTTCAAGCGTCATTTCCAAATTTTCTTGTGTCTCGTTCAATGCGTTATATTCACCGACAATGTCTTTCAATGCATTCGATTGTGAAATCACTTTCTGAGCCGCGTCTTGGTCATCCCAGAATCCGGGCTCCAACATCATTTCATCTAATTCCTGCATGCTAGCCTCTTTGTTTTCTAAGTCAAAGAGACCCCCTAAAGTCCGCTAATTTCTTAGCTGTTTTGTCGAGATCGTTGCGAACATCGGATAATTCTATCATAATGGTTTCCTCCTGAGTGGTTGTTTCTCTTTATGCTTTGCCGTGGCAGTTCTTATACTTCTTGCCGCTACCACACGGACAAGGTTCGTTACGTCCGATATTGACAGTACGTCGGACCGGCTTTTTAGCAACCGGTGCGCCGTCTTCTTTCGGGTTGTTCGCTTGACCTTTTGCTACTTCTTCGCGCTCCAAGTTATTGCGGATTTCTGCCTTCATGACATACTTCGTAGCATCGTTTTCAATGGCAATTAGCATATCTTCAAACATCGCAAATCCTTCTGCCTGGTATTCACGAAGTGGATCACTTTGTCCATAGGCACGTAAATGAATTCCATTACGAAGCTGATCCATCGCATCGATATGATCCATCCACTTGGTATCAATCGCACGCAACAAGACCACCTTCTCGAATTCACGCATACGTTCTTCGGACATTTCTTGCTCTTTCTCATTATAGCGTGCAATGACCAATTCGTGAATAAATGTTTGCAACTCTTCTGGAGTTTTACCTTCCAAATCTTCGATTGTCACAGTATCTTCAGCCAGTAAGTTCGCTTCGAGATAGTCTTTCAAGCCTTTGGAATATACGGTATTGTCTGCAGTGTGGATCGCCACAACGCGTTCAATAACCGAATTCAACATATTCTCAAGAACTGGGCGAATATTTTCTGAGCCAAGAACTTCATTACGCTCTTTGTAAATCACTTCACGCTGCTGACGAAGTACATCATCATACTGTAATAAACGTTTCCGTGAATCAAAGTTATTCCCCTCTACGCGTTTCTGAGCCGATTCAACTGAACGTGACACCATTTTCGACTGGATCGGTGTTTCATCGTCCATACCGAGCTTGGTCATCATCGATTTCATTTGTTCAGAACCGAAACGACGCATTAATTCATCTTCTAATGATAGATAGAATTGCGTAACACCTGGGTCTCCTTGACGCCCTGAACGTCCACGAAGCTGATTATCAATTCGTCGTGACTCATGGCGCTCCGTACCGATGACCGCTAAACCGCCAACGTCTTGGATATGATCACCCAGTTTAATGTCCGTACCACGACCAGCCATGTTGGTTGCGATCGTTACAGCGCCTTTTTTACCGGCGTCTTGAATGATTTCGGCTTCTCGCTCGTGATTTTTCGCGTTCAAGACATTATGCGGAATGCCGTACTTTTTCAAGAAGGCTGAAATGATTTCTGACGTTTCAATCGCTACTGTACCAACTAGCACTGGCTGGCCCTTTTGGTGTCGATCTCTAATATCTTCCGCAACCGCCTTATACTTTCCATCCATGGATGCAAAGATCAAGTCTGGGCGGTCATCACGAGCAATCGGTTGATTGGTCGGAATCGCAATCACGTTCATATTATAGATGTTGCGGAACTCTTCTTCCTCTGTCTTCGCTGTACCCGTCATCCCAGAAAGCTTTTCATACATACGGAAATAGTTTTGGAACGTAATCGTCGCCAATGTCATCGACTCGTTCTGAACTTCAAGTCCTTCTTTCGCTTCAATCGCTTGGTGCAAACCATCACTATACCGACGGCCTTTCATCAAGCGTCCCGTGAAGGAGTCAACGATGACCACTTCGTCTTCTTCCACAACATAGTCTACGTCATTATGCATACTTACATGCGCTTTTAATGACTGATTGATTGCGTGGTTTAGCGTCACGTGTTGCAGGTCGAATAAGTTATCGATACTAAATGCTTTCTCAGCCGCTTCAATACCTTGTTCTGTTAACACAACACCTTTAGTCGACTCATCAAATGAGTAATCTTCTTCTTTTTTCAGCGTGATCACAAAGCGATTGGCTAATCGATATAATTCCTGTGCTTTCGCTGCTTGACCCGAAATGATCAGCGGTGTACGTGCTTCATCGACTAAAATGGAGTCCACTTCGTCAATTACAGCGAAATGAAGTGGGCGCTGTACTTTATGTTCATTATAAAGCACCATATTGTCTCGCAAATAGTCGAAACCGAGTTCATTGTTCGTGCTGTACGTAATGTCCGCTTCATACGCTTCACGTTTCTCTTCTTTGCTGAGACTGTTCAAGTTCAAGCCTACAGTCATGCCAAGAAACGAATACAACTGCCCCATTTCTTCCGCATCACGGCTAGCCAAGTATTCGTTAACTGTTACTACGTGGACACCTTTGGCAGTCAATGCATTCAAATAAACGGCGAGTGTAGAAGTCAACGTCTTCCCCTCACCGGTCTTCATCTCTGCGATATTCCCTTCGTTCAGAGCTGCAGCACCCATGATTTGCACGCGGAACGGATATAACCCGAGTACGCGGCGAGAAGCTTCACGTACGACAGCAAACGCTTCAGGTTGCAGTTCTTCAATGGTTTCACCTTGCTGATAGCGCTCTTTGAATTCATCTGTTTTCGCTGTCAGTTGTTCGTCTGACAGTTTTTCCATATCCTCAGCCAATAGTTCTACTTGATCGGCAATTTTCTCAAGTCGTTTTAGGTCACGTTTGTTTGGGTCGAACATTTTATTCAATACGCCAAGCATTTATTGTCACATCCTCATAGCTTCATCAATTAGCAGGACGCACCTGCCAGTTGTAAGTTCGTTGTCTAGGTATATTTGAGTCACACTCCATTTTAACATTGTAAAAAGCTAGGTGCAAATGGTGCGCTGTATCTTTTTTCCTAAGTTTGACTGGGGTAGGCTTGATGGAGTGTTGGGGTAGGGATTGGCGCTTCGGAGGGGACGCGTTCTGGAGGGGACGCGTTCTGGAGGGGACGCGGTGAGCCAACCAGTCGCAAGCTCCCTTGGTTGTCTCACCTGATCGTCCTGATCCTCCCAGAGTCGCCCCTCCTACGCGCCAATCCCTTGCAATGTGAGCGGATGATACTTTTTGTTGTGCATTAAAATTAGTGTTGTAATAGGTGTTGAACTTCTTTACTTGAACTGAAATAAGTCCAGACAGAACAATAATTAACACACTATCTACAGGGATTGATCTACGTGCCTCCACCATCAACGTAGGATGGAAGCGGAAGCTGGCGGCGACTCTGGGAGGATCAGCGCGAGTTCGAGACCCTGGACAGAAAGCGTCCCCATCTGGAGCTTCCATCCCCTCACCACTCCACCACTCTTGCTTTTGAACTTAAATGAGTTCCAAGACAACAATAATTAACACACTATCTACAGTGATTGATCTGCGTACCTCCACCATCAACGTAGGATTGAAGCGGAAGCTGGCGGCGACTCTGGGAGGATCAGCGCGAGTTCGAGACCCCGCAGGAAGCG
>NZ_PDYS01000027.1:0-15622 GCF_002743155.1 Sporosarcina sp. P1 | reverse complement strand
TTCCAACAGTTCGCTCGACTTGCATGTATTAGGCATGCCGCCAGCGTTCGTCCTGAGCCAGGATCAAACTCTCCATAATACTGACCGCCGATCCGCAGCGAATTGCGTTGTCAGTTTCACTCGTTCAGTCGGTCATGTACCTGAGTACGCTCCCTTCTTCACTCGATCACTTCCTAGCACTTCACTACAACTCGACACCCAGTAGATGAAAAATCGATTAGCTCGAGTTTCATTTGCTGGCATCAATTAAGATACTCGTTTTGTTCGTGTCATCGTTAGATGCGCAAACTGTATTTCGTTAACGTTTTGCTGTTCAGTTTTCAAGGTTCATTTGCTTTTTAAAAATAATGGAGCGGGTAGGGAGAATCGAACTCCCATCATCAGCTTGGAAGGCTGAGGTTTTACCACTAAACTATACCCGCATATAAGTTGTAATTAAATTGCATCAGTGAGAATGTTTGGTGCGGTAAAGAGGATTTGAACCTCCACGGGGTTAACCCCCACTAGGCCCTCAACCTAGCGCGTCTGCCATTCCGCCACTACCGCTTTGTTTCAGCGACAATTACTACTATACACCTTCAGTTTAAGTAAGTCAAGAACTTTCTCAAAAACTTTTTAAAATGAATGGTGAGCCGTACAGGATTCGAACCTGTGACCCTCTGATTAAAAGTCAGATGCTCTACCAACTGAGCTAACGGCTCGTGTTAAAATGAAAGAAACAAATCGTCCCAAAATACCTTCGTTCTCTCTATTGCGTGTAACACGCAGTAAGAATGGCTGGGGTAGCTGGATTCGAACCAACGAGTGACGGAGTCAAAGTCCGTTGCCTTACCGCTTGGCTATACCCCATCAATGATAACTTGCTATCAGATCTCCAGGGATTTGTTCGTTTTATTAAAAGTGACCCCTACGGGATTCGAACCCGTGATACCGCCGTGAAAGGGCGGTGTCTTAACCGCTTGACCAAGGGGCCTTAATTTGATTGTCGCTTCAGCAAGTGAATGTTTTGTTGCGCTTGTCTTAGTCGACTTTTACTATTATAGACAGGGTCTTGCTGTTCGTCAACCTTTTTAGACAATCTTTTTTAAAAAACTTTTCAACATGCTTAGAAACGTTGATATGACAACCTTTCCGCTGAATGTTTTTCTATGCTACAAAGCGCCCTTCACCTATATCCGTCTCATAGAATAAAAGACATTCACTCATTATGAGTGAATGTCTTTTATTCTTTACTTCACTTTTGAAATTTCCCCAGCACATTTTCCACAGCGATATTTCGTGCAATCCATTCTCCTCCGCCTAGGATAATCCAATCCACAAGCAGTACAACGATATAGATGGATTATCGCACTTTTCACTTTACGTTCCGTTAGCGGCTTACAATGACGGGGGGAATTAGTTTCTTTTAGTAGCTGTTTAAAATCTGCATCTCCATGTTTATATCCCTTTCCTTCTATATGAAGGTGATAATGGCAAAGTTCATGTTTTATGATCCCAATTAATTCTTCCTCATCATGAAGCTTAATAACTAACGGATTAATCTCTATAAAATGATTGCTTAACTTATAGCGACCACCCGTCGTCCGCAGTCGGCTATTAAAAACCGCTTGATGGACAAACTGCTTATGAAAGATATCCAATGAGATCTGTTCAACCAGCTGTTGTAATTGTTCTTCTGACATGCTGATTCTCTCCTTTATTTCTTAAGAGGAAGCATAGATAATGCGATACGTCCTTTTTGACGATCGACGGAATCAATCCATACTGTAACAATATCACCGGATGCAACTACGTCTAACGGATGTTTGACATAGCCATTCTTCATTTTAGATATGTGTACTAATCCGTCTTCTGAAACGCCAATGTCTACAAATGCACCGAAATCCACTACGTTGCGCACTGTTCCCTGCATTTCCATTCCTTCATGTACATCTTTTATATCAAGTACATCCGCTTTTAATAAAGGTTGGGGATAATCGTCACGCGGGTCGCGATTTGGACGCTGCAATGTTTGTATAATATCTTGCAACGTTATTTCTCCTACGTCTAACTGCGCAGCAAGTGTTGGGATATCCACGTGTTCGAGAGCAGTTGTCGCTTCTTCTGTACCAAGCTGGGATTTATCGAGTTGCAACTCTTTTAACACTGCCTCTGCTACTTTATAACTCTCTGGGTGAATGCCTGTCGAGTCAAAGCGCTCTTTTGATTCTGGTATGCGTAAGAAGCCGATTGCCTGTTCGTAAGTTTTCGCGCCGAGTCTCGGTACCTTTTTCAACTCTGTACGTTTTGTGAACTTACCTGCTTCTTCTCTTGCTTTGACAATGTTCTCTGCCACGGCTTTTGAGAGACCTGAAACATACTGTAATAGCGAAGATGAAGCGGTATTAACATTAACCCCCACTCGGTTCACCGCTGTTTCTACAACAAATGAAAGTGATTCCGTCAGATTCTTTTTCGCTACGTCATGCTGGTATTGTCCCACACCAATAGATTCCGGATCAATTTTCACGAGTTCAGACAATGGGTCTTGCAGTCTCCGTGCAATGGATACCGCACTTCTTTGCTCTACCTGCAGGTCCGGGAACTCTTCTCGTGCCTTTGCAGATGCTGAATATACACTCGCTCCAGCTTCATTGACAATTACGTAGGAAACCGGCTTGTCCACTTCTTTAATTAAATCGACAATAAATTTTTCCGTCTCCCGTGATGCAGTCCCGTTACCAATCGCCATAATGGATATCGGATATTTCTTCAATAGATCGAGTATTACTTTTTTCGATGCTTCTTTTTGTGGCTTCGGTGGATGAGGATAAATGACCGAGATGTCATGGAGCTTTCCTGTTTCGTCCACTACTGCAAGTTTACATCCTGTTCTGAATGCCGGATCTACACCAAGAACCGTTCTACCTTTTAACGGTGGTTGTAATAGAAGGCTACGAAGATTTTCCGAAAATACGTGAATTGCTTGCGTTTCCGCTTTTTCAGTTAATGTCGTTCGTACTTCTCTTTCTATTGAAGGGGCAATTAAACGTTTAAAAGAATCCTCTAACGCTTCTCTTATATACGTTGCAGATGATGAAGGATGTCTCTTTAAGTACGTACGCTCAAGATCTCCAATGATGCGCTCTGCCGGGAAATCCACTCCAACACGCAAAACATCTTCTTTTTCTCCTCGATTAATAGCTAAAACGCGGTGAGGTACGATTTTACTGAGTGGTTCTTCATATTCATAGTAGTTTTCAAAAACTTTTCGTTCATCTTCTGCGCCTTTTTTAAGGGTAGCTGTCAGTTTTCCGGATGCCCATGTGATTTTACGAATTTTCTCACGCATTGTTGCGTCTTCCGATACTCTTTCCGCAATAATGAACTTGGCGCCTTCTAACGCATCTTCTATAGTATGGATTTCTTTTTCAATATTGATATAGGCTTGTGCTGCATTTTCAATATTTGCGGATAACTGTTGCATCAATTGATCAGCAAGTGGTTCTAAGCCGTTTTCAATCGCAATCATCGCTTTCGTACGTCGTTTTTGTTTATAAGGGCGGTACAAGTCTTCGACACGCTGCAATACTGTCGCGCGCTCAATGTCTGCCTTTAACTTATCATCCAGCTTCCCTTGTTCATCGATTAAACGCAACACTTCTTCTTTTCGCTGTTCGAGCGATTTTATATAATGATAGGCATCTTCAATCTCTTTGATCTGTACTTCATCGAGTGAACCTGTTGCTTCTTTTCGGTAACGCGCAATAAAAGGTACAGTGTTGCCTTCTTCCAACAGAGCGATGACACTTGCCGTTTGGCGTTTACTGATTCCTGCGCGGCTTGCTGTTGCTTCCATAAGATCTTTTGACAATTTAACCACCCTTTCTTCTTTCCATATAATAGCATGTTTCCAATGCAGTTTCCTTCTACGGCTATTTATTTTCAAGCACAAAAAAGCCTGCTTCAACTTAATGAAGCAGACTAGCCGTGATGAATGTTGCATCATCATTATCTTCAATCGTACCTTCAACCTTTTTATACAATTGATACGGAGTAGAGTTTTCTTGTAAGTATTTCTTAGGACTTCGCAAGTTTACGCCGTCAGAGTGGAGGAAGAACCGGTCGTTCTTATTATAAGGATATCTTTGCGTACGAGGCGATTGTGGTCGTCCGGATAGATAACCCATTACCGGTAAGGGATAAATCATCTGACCATTCGATTGCAGAATATAGATCCGAATATTACCGACACAACTATATTCTAGGGTTTGCTGTTCAAAGTACACTTTCACAATCCCTACTGCAGCACCGCGTTTATGCACCATCTGTTTATTGCAACGCAGTAACAAATCGTCAGGTGATTCATGATGATATATCTTTAAGACTTGTGGAATGATTTCAGCGGATTCTTTCGCTTCCGTTCCACTGCCCAAGCCGTCTGCAATAGCACAAATGAAATAATCTTCTTCTGAATGAATGTAGTATGCATCCCCAGAATCTTTATTACCTTTTTTTGACTGTTGGTATATATATGCCTCTACATAGTCATTCTCAAAAGTTTCCACTAATTTGCACCACCACTCGTTAGGATTACCTCTTGTAATTTCTTGATTGCTTTCCGTTGCAGTCTTGAAACATGCATTTGGGAAATATCCAGTAATTCTCCAGCTTCTTTCTGGCTCATCTGATCGATATATGTATACTGGATAATCTGACGTTCGCGTTCACTTAAAACGTTCAGTGCATTCAAAACAAGCATACGCTGATCTGTTTTCTCAAATCCGTCATCCGTCTCACCAATAATATCTAGCAACGTAATGGTTCCGCCTTCTGAATCCGCATCTAGTGTATGGTCAATCGATAACGCTTGGTAACTTCTGCCCATTTCCATCGCTTCAAGCACTAACTCCTCGTCGGTACCAAGATATTCTGCTATTTCATAGACCATTGGCGAACGTTGAAATTCAGTTGTTAACGTTTCAACAGCCGCTTTTATTTTAGGTCCTAATTCCTTGATTCGTCGCGGTACGTGAACAGCCCATGTTTTATCTCGAAGGAAACGCTTGATTTCCCCGATGATGGTCGGTACAGCAAACGCTTCAAAGTTTCGTCCTTGCTCAGGATCATATCTTCGAATCGCGCCTAGTAGTCCGAGCATTCCTGCTTGGACTATATCTTCATGATGAGATTGTCCACGCGAATATTTGCGCGCGATAGAATGCACCAGTCTCTCATAATGGAGGACTAATTGTGTTTGCGCGTGGTCATCATTATTCTCTTGATATTCGTGTATCCATTTAAGGACTTGCTCTTTTGTCTCACTGTCACGAGAAGACTGTTGATTTGACATGATCCTCTCCCCGCTCTCTGCCCAAATATTTGGTCATGAAAACAATGACACCCTCCCCTTGGTCTACTTTGACTTCATCCATTAAAGTTTCCATCAAGTAAAGTCCTAAGCCACCTTCTCTAAGAGGTGATTCTTCATTCCAATCTTGATAGGGTCCGACTTTTTTCTTTGTTTCTTCAAAGTCAAAGCTTTGACCATGATCCGTCACGACAATTTCCAGGCGATCTTCATAGAGGGCACATCCTAAAATCACTTCACCTGTTTTTTCATCATTGTACGCGTGCTGCACAGCATTCGTCACTGCTTCACTTGCAGCGATCTTCAAATCTTCAATTTCGTCATATGTGAATCCAATGCGGCTTGCAAGACCCGATATAGCTAACCGGGCTACACCTACGTACTGGGCTTTTGCAGGAACTTTTATTTCGATGTAATCAAACGCTTGCATTATTTTCGCCACCTTTAGATTGTTCTATCTCCATAATCTCACTAAGGCCCGTAATTTCAAACAATCGATAAAGGCGTTGATTTAGTCCTTGAATGACTAATTTTCCATTATGCGCTTTTACTTCTTTATAGTATCCCACAAATACGCCCAGGCCTGTACTGTCCATATAATTCACTTCAGATAAATCTAATTCTATTTCGATTCCTTCCACTAACTCTAAAGTAGCCAAATACTCTTTTAATTTTGGCGCTGTATATATATCGATTTCACCGATAACTTTAAAATTATGCACGAGATCTTTGTCAACTTGCTCAACTTGTAAATTCATTTCGCCACCCCGATCGTTTTCTCTATTTTCTCTGAATGCACAGCGTAATCATGCTTGCTACACACTCATTGTTTTATACCCATTCTCTAATTTCTTAAACATTTATTTTGTTTTCTTCAAAATTACAAGTGTGAAATCATCATGCAATTCATAGTTTTGCATTTTAGACAGCTCGCTAAATAAATAGTCAACCATCGTTTGCGCACTTTCCGAACGCACTTCGCGCAATAAACTTTCTATAACATCCATCTCAATGAAACCTTTATCGGTTCTGGTTTCCGTTACACCATCCGTCATAATCACGACGAAATCATTATTATCAAGACGCACAGTTCGTTCTTCATACACTGCGTCTTCTTGCACGCCTAGCAATAGACCTTTACTTTCTAGCAAACTGTACGAATCTTCTGCCGCTCGATAAAATAGAGCCGGTTCATGTCCAGCTGAAGAATAGCGGAATATTGAGTTATTTGTATCATACTTTCCGTAAAACATGGAAATGAACATGGAATCAGCAATGCTTTGTTCTACCATTTTATTGATAAAGCTTAACACTTCAAAAGGATTTCTTTTCTCATACCTCAGACTATCCATACCGAACTTTACCATGGACATATGCATCGCTGCCGACATGCCTTTTCCGATAATATCAGCAACCGCCAAGCAAACCTCTTGTTCTGTTTCCTTGAGGAAGTATACATAATCCCCATTCATTTGCTTCGACGGTTTGGAAATCCAACCTATATCCAGGCCTTCCAACATAGGAGTTGTTGTTTGTAACAAAGTATTTTGTACTCTGACAGCAATATCCATCTCCGTTTGAATGGCCTCTTGTTTGCGGATCAAGCTCTGATGCTCTTTTAACGCTAGTCCATAATGAATCATCATTTCGATTAAAAAGTCGAAAGAGACGCTGACATCGGCCGGCAGATCTTTAATCAGTTCTTCAACAGAATTTTTATGAATACTGATAACATCTTCCGGCGCGATACTCTTTTCTATGAAGCTGCGGCTGAATTGCTGTCCCAAATAGAGATCTTCTTCTCCTTTGGAGTGCAGATAATTCTCCAGCATTTGCTTATACTGCTTACCCGCCTCTTGTGGCAATACCCTTCAACTCCTAGTGCAACCATTTTGTTGCTGTAATAGTGGTACCTACGCCCACTTCTGTTTCTATCCGAAAATCATCCATCAGTCGTTTGACTCCTGGCATTCCTGCACCCAGTCCTCCTGAAGTCGTATATCCATCTGTCATAACTTTTTGCAAATCAGAAATTCCTGGCCCTTCATCGGAAGCGGTAATAAGTAAACCCACCCGCGCACCTACTGAAATAGGCACAATTTCGATTCGGCCTTTTCCTGCGTAAAGGTATATATTTCTCGCTAATTCACTAATGGCAGTCGTAATTCTAGCTTGGTCGACTGTTCCAAAACCCGTACTTTTCGCCTCATTGCGGCCTAATTGTCTAGCTGCAACAATATCCCACTCCGTCTTGATCTCTATAGAAGACCTGTGTTCCATGGTCAGGCCTCCAATTCTCTAGTCAATTTCTCTAACCCATTCTCTAGATCTAATGCAGTTGTCACGTTTTCTAAACGGATACCTAATTCAATTAACGTAATGGCTACAGATGGTTGAATACCCGTGATGACAACTTTCGCACCCATCAGACTTGTCATATGAATAACATCCCCAAGCACTTTTGCGATGAATGAATCAATGAAGTCGATTGGTGTCAAATCAATCACGACGCCCCGTGCAGATGTTTTATGCAGTTGATTCAATAAATCTTCTTGGAATTGTAATGCTGTCTGATCGTCAAGCTCCACTTGAATAGATACAATCAATGTATCCTTTAGCTTTAGAATCGGGATTCGCATCTTCATACTACTTTTCCTCCTCCACAATTGTCCGACCTGTCATTTCAAGCGCTTTTTGCATACCTCTGCGCAACGTGCTTGTCGTTGAGAAATCGGTAAGATTAATACCAAGCGTCACAATAGTCTGTGCAATTTCTGGGCGAATTCCGACTAGCATACATTTCGCCCCTACTAATCGAACCGCGTCTGCCGCTTGAATGATATGGTGCGCAACCATTGTATCGACTACCGGTACACCTGTAATATCAAGTAACACGACTTCAGCGCGCTGCTTGACAACACCTTCCAATAGATTCTCCATGATCAATTTTGCACGTTCTGTATCGATTGTCCCAACTAACGGCATGACAGATATCTTGTCGAATACCGGGATCAAAGATGCGGATAGTTCTTGCAAAGCAATCTTCTGCAAGATGTCCGTACGTTCCCACTTCGTAGAATATTCTTCGATGATGCTCTCTCTTAGCGGATTGATCCAGTTTGAAAGGATATTAATTCCTTCGCGCAAGTTGGACTCTCGTAAAATCCCCGTCTCAAAAAATAGGTTATATACGACGCCAGAAAACGTATCAATTGCCCGATTGATAAACTTAATTGACCATCCAAAATGAATGATTTTCTCTGTAAACTCATCCAGTCTTCCCTTGTCCACTGTTTCGCGATACGATAGATTAGACGTCATCAATTCTGCAAACTCTCTACTAGTTGTTGCCACTACAGCTTCAGGCATTAAATCTAGAAAACGCTCATCAGCATTCTCTTTCATTTGTTCTACCCAGCGCGTAGTGATTATATCTATATTCTCGGCTATACCTTTTTTCATGACTTCGTTCATCGTTATTTGTTCCTCCCTACATCTTCAGTTACCTCTATTGTATCGAATTCCATTGCAAACTACATGTTTTTAATCACTTTTTTTGAAATTACTTAAAAAAAAAACACTATAACCGATTGGCTATAGTGTTTTCAGAAGCCATAAGTTACTGGCGCCATCTGCAATAAAAGTTAGTAGAATATGTATGCTAAAATTTAATAAGCCCGAAGCTTACTTGTAAAGCTTCGTCGACTTGCTTCATTAACGCATCGTCTAAGTGTGTTATTTTGTCTGTAAGCCTAGACTTGTCGATTGTGCGGACTTGCTCGAGCAGGATGACTGAATCCCGCTCGAATCCATGCCGGGCCGCTGTAATTTCGACATGTGTCGGCAATTTTGCTTTTTGAATTTGTGCAGTAATGGCTGCCACAATCACTGTAGGACTGAATCGGTTACCGATGTCGTTTTGGATGATCAGTACCGGTCTAGTCCCACCCTGTTCAGAACCGACTACAGGTGACAAATCTGCAAAAAAGACGTCTCCGCGTTTAATTGCCAACTTTTCATCCTCCGCTGACGCAACGTTCCACGGTATGCTGAGCTTCAAATTCCGCATATAAACATTCTGCCGCTATGTTGAGGTTGATTTGCGACATTTCCACATAACCTCTAATCATGGCTTCACGTAATAAGGAAGCTTCGCCATGTTTGATATGTTTCACATCTGTCGTATAAACGAAATCTTCTTGCACTTGCTCCCATTGAAAGATTGCGTCTTCATTTTGCTGTTGCAATCTGGTTGAGGCTATACTAAGTATTCTTTTATCGTTTTTATCCGTACGCAAATCGAGCACCTCCGACAAACCCATCCCTCTATTTCTATATCATTTCTATCTTACCATTTATATTGGAATATGAAAAGACAAGGTTTGAAGTGTTTTGACAAGAAATACTAGTTTCGTCAGTAGAATGTCGAATTAGATGATCGTTGCGTCATATATTCCGCCAGATAGTTTCGACGTTTTCACGTATAGACTCTAGGTATCCGTGTAGAAAATGTTACAGCTATTTCATAGGGTATCGTGTTTAGGCGTTCAGACCATTCTTCTATACCTATTTCTTCGTTGCCCTGTTTGCCGATCAATATCACCTTTTCACCTTCAGAATATTCACGAGGTAATCGAATCATGCATTGGTCCATGCAAATGGTGCCAACAATCGGTACCCTCTTGCCATCGATTAGTACTTCCTGACCTTTAAGTGAACGCTTCAGCCCATCCGCATAGCCCACAGGTAATGTTCCGATCCATTCTCCCTCAACCGCTTTATACGTACCGCCATAGCTAATTTCTTCGCCAGCCGTCATTTGTTTCACGTAAGTTAATTCGGTTTCTATCGCCAATGCCCGTTCAAGCGTAAACGGTAGCTGCTTTGCAACGGTATGAGACGGCGGAATACCGTATAAACTTATGCCAAACCTAACAGCATCTAGTGCATATTCAGGATACAACAAAGCCCCTGCGCTATTCGATGCATGAATGAGACGCGGTTTTTCAGGCAAACAATTTACTAGACGCATAAATCGTTCATACTGTCGCCGCGTTGGTTCTCTATTTTCTTCATCCGCACGTGCAAAATGTGTGAATACACCATCAATAAATAAATCGGACTGCTGAATGCGCCTCACCAATTGCGTGAGCTCTTCTTCATTCCTCACTCCAATTCTACCCATCCCACTGTCGATTTTTACATGAATTCTGCATTTATTATCAAAGGGTTGTTGTGCAATCACTTGTTTTACCCAATTCTCACTCGTAACCGTTAGAATAATGTTATGTTGTGCAGCTACAGCGGCAAATGACACCGGTGAAAATCCCAGTACAAGAATATCGACTGTCGGCTGCGTTTTCCTGAGCGTCATCGCTTCATCCGGAGTCGCAACAGCAAACATTTCTGCTCCCGCTCGCAATGCAGCGGAAGCAGCCTGCGCTACTCCATGACCGTATCCATCTGATTTGACGACCGCGATCAACTTGGTTTCTTTAGGTAAATAAGACATAAGGTGTTGTGCATTGTGCCGAATAGCTGCTGTATTAATAATCGCTCGTGTTGGCCGATACTGTGTTTCGTTGAACATTTCCTTCCACCTCGTTATAGGATAGACTGTTGCATGAAATAATTATCTATCCAAAGGCACAGTCTAGTCAATTGATTCAGTCGTTAATTACTTGGATTCTGTCGCTGTCATCGAATTTGCTACAGTGATTAATTCTTCTTTGCTTAACATGTCAGATGCAACAAAGAACGCCATGCCATTCGCTTCCCAGTGAATAGATTTTTCCGTCAATGCCGCTACCGCGAAACCTAGATCAACTGGATCACCTTCTATGGAAACTGGCATTTGATTCAAGGGCTTTTCAGCTGGTTCCTGAATGACAACATATTCCTTATCTCCACTGAATGTCATGATAACACGCTGACCATTCTCAATTTCCACACTCTTCTCTTCAGACAATGTTGTACCTTGTAAATTAGCAACCGGATAGTAAGTTTGTTGATCTACCTTAGCTTGATCTTCCCCATCACCTTCTGTTGCTTCTCCATCAGAATCCGATTGATCACCATCTGCTTTTGGTTTATCCATTTCTACCTTATACTCAGCCACTTTATGCTCTACACCCAAGGCAATTTTATCGAACTTAATGGAAATCTTTTCTTCTCCTGCTTCATCATGAATCGTCACCTTGTTTGGTAACAAAGTCTTTTTATCGATATGAATTTTCTGAGTTGGTAAAAGTGATTTATGATTATTGCGTGTTGCCGTTTCAAAGATATACTCTTTTTCTTTTTCTTCCATTACCGCTGCCTTGTCTACCTTAATATCTTCAGCAAGCGTTCCGATCAGATACCCTTGACTGTTTTGCGCCGGCCAGTCACTTTGGAATTTATATGTTTTGCCAAGTGACGGCGTAATAACAAACACACCTTCTTCATTACGGACGATCATTTGCGATTCTTCATTCCCCGATTGCGTTACATTTACTTTGTAAAACTCTGGCTTAGTATGCCATACTTCCACATTGTACATCCGTGGCTCCGAACCTGTTTTGATTTCCATCGAGGCATTTAGCTCATACCCCTTCGTTTCATTCCACTTATTACTAAGTTTCTTCATGACATCTTCTTTAGAGGGTTTACCGCATCCTCCTAGTACTAACATAACGGCAACGACTGTTAACAAAATAATTTTTTTCCGCATTCTTTTCATCCTTTCTCCAATCAATTCGGGTAGCTTATCTTATGAGAGGGATGAATCGATTATGCGAGCTTGTTTTAAATTCTGTTCAGACGCTTTCAGGATTCCATTAAGACCACTTGTGCAGCAGCTACATTTCGAGTATGTGTAATGCTAATAAACCCTTGAACCAGTTGACTATGGAAGTACAATACAGGGCGACCACTTGCTTCCGAAATGACTTCAATGTCCAAAAAACTGCAATCCGTTCCGATTCCAGTACCTCGCGCTTTCGAGAATGCTTCTTTGGCAGCAAAGCGCCCCGCCAAGTATTCATTTTTACGGTGGCCATGTAGCGTTTCATATACTCGTAGTTCTCTTTCGGACAATATCCGTTCTCTGAATTTCGCGCCACGGCCATCCAAACGGGCTATGCGATCCAATTCCACGATGTCTAATCCAATTCCTTGTATCAAAATGAACAACTCCTTTCCCTTCAAGTTAAATAATATGTATAATCAGTACAGAAGATTGAGGTGAAACCATGTTTATAAGAACGGAAAACTTTTCACAATATGTTCGCGCATATCCTGTCGTGACATTTTTGCTCGCCTTAAATATCGGGATTTTTATCTATACATTAATTCCCGGCATTGGTGATCGGCTCTTTTTATTCGGCTTGGGAGATAACTTGCTCATTGCGAATGGAGAGTATTGGCGCTTAATAACCCCGATGTTTTTGCATGGCGGTTTCATGCATTTACTATTTAACATGTTCTCGCTTTTCGTTTTCGGACCAGAGCTTGAGAAAATCGCAGGGAAAGCACGGTTTATCACCGTATATTTGTTAGCCGGCTTGTTCGGCGATATCGCAACATACTTCGTGCAGCCTGTTGCCTATACGCATGTCGGTGCAAGTGGTGCGATCTTTGGTGTGTTCGGTGCGTTTGGCGCGCTTGTGTATTACACGAAGCATGCATTTCCACAGTTGAGACAAGTTATTTTACCGATTATCATCATTAGTGTTGTGATGACGTTTGTCGGGACGAATATCAACGTGACAGCGCACATTGCAGGGCTGCTCACGGGCTTCCTGATCGGGTTGAGCTTTTTCAATCCGAAGAACATTGTTAGTTGGCGAAAAAAGTAGTGTCATGCAAAGCCAGACTAGGATTATCCTTGTCTGGCTTTTTAAATGGAGAATTGCATAAAGAGTCAAATAGTGGGTACGAAGAGATTGGAGTAATAGCGAAGCGTTAAGAGCACAAATTTCCTATCCTATCTCCTGTCAGCCTATCCACTTTCACTAATCCAAAAGCCAGACAAGTTTAGTTGTCCGGCTCTGTTTGTGATTCTGTGCTTTCTGGGTGGTACTCATACCAAGACAGGAACTTTTCTGCGTCTTCCTGAGACATGTGACGAATGGCTGGGGCGTCGAGTGTCATACCTGACTTGACATTGGCTGTGATCGTTGCAACCTTTTTCCTGCGATGGAAGTAGTTCTGACCCAACTCCATCGACTGAATCCGATTCTTCTCCGTAAACACCGTCTGCCGGCTGACTATGCGAAAACGCATAGTCAATTGTTTCGGCAAGATCGTGTAGGCCGCCGTCTTGTATTGCCAAATACCGTGCAATCCTACCAACGGCAACAATAACAACATCAGCAAGCCGTAAGGAAAGAAGTTGTACGAGACAACCGCTATCGCTATAAGTGTCACAAGTAACTTAAAACGATAGTAGAAACGTTTCCCTCTTCCACCAATTTTCTCTATCGGTTCACTGAAGTCTATAGTGGGAAATAACTCTTGCAATGGTTCGACAATGCGATTTCGTTTCGCTAGCGGAAAAAGTTTGATGCGCGAACCTTCTCCCACTCCCCCCGCACTGTTGATGATGACCGCTCCGTAGCCGAATAACTGACGGATAGGATTTTCGATGATCGTAATATTTTGTACACGTTTCAACGGCACAGTAACCCGTTTCTTCTCAAGTAACCCCCGCGTGATGACTAAATCATCTTTCTCACGCATGACTTTGAAATCATAATTCGCAAGGAATGTCATCGCGACGGATAGCAACCAAACAATCAGGAAACCAAGTGCTACAAGGGCTGCAATGACGAAAATACCGATACGGATGAAAGATTTCAATTCTCCGAACAACCAGTCGTACGGGATGAGTTCCTCGATTTGCGATAGGAAGACGATCGCACCAGATAAAATAACTCCGATCCCACCCGAAGTTGTCGCAAGCATAAGCAAATCCTTTGTCGTCATAGAAAAAATTACTGGTGCTGGTTGTTGTGCTATCTGCACTTCTTCCTCCGGCTCTCGAATCAACTGCCACTCTATTTGATCAAATAATGCTGGTTTTGGACCTATAACTTTCATTTTTTTTGATTGCTTAATTTCTTTTTCAATCTGTTGCGCTGCTTCCTTCGTGATTGCAGTTAATTCAGCTTCCGCATCTTTACCGGATGACGAACCTGCTGTTTCAATTTTGACCTTAACCAGCTGAAATGGTCGATGGAAAATACCTTCTGTATAATCTAGACTTTGAATACGATCGAATGGAATGTAACGCTTTTTCCGTACAAACAAACCCGATACGATGCGCAACTCCTGATCTTCAAACCAGTAATCAAAACGGCGCCATTTCACAATACCGGAAACTAACGTGAATATGAGAAGCACGCCAAATAAAATCAAAGACCAATACTGGATATACCATGGTGCTGTACTTTCTCCTTTGAAACCATTCACGAAAACTAAAATTACGAACGGACCTATCAAATCTTTCAGTGCTTTGGCAGTCTCGACTACAGCTGAAATCCAATGTAGTTTATAATGTGGTTCAGACATCGTCTTTCGCCACCCTTGCAAACGTGGAAATACGGTTGCGCAGTTCATCTGCCTCTTCCGTCACTAGCGCAGGAATGGAATGAGTAGTCGCTGCAGTGGAAATTGTGATAGAAGCCAGACCATACTTACGTAAAATCGGCCCTTCCGCTGTGTCCACGTGCTGAACGCGCACCATCGGAATGAGCGTACGATTGACAATGAATAATCCGTGTTGAAGTTCAATTTCTGCTTCACGTACTTCATAGCGCCAGCGTTGCCAACTAATTTTCGGGAATAAATAAATTGATAAAAACGCATATAATAGTACAATTACTGTAACGACGATCATAATCCAAATCGGCCATTCAAAAAAATACGACAAAAAACCTAAACCGACTGCGATGGCTAATATAATCACACTTTGAATCGTTCCATATAATCTCCAAACGGTTAATCCTTTTCTGGAGATTTGATTGGAAGGTTGCTGTCTCACGGGTCCACCTCTTTTCAAATTTCTACTCACTATATACGTAACAATCGTGAAAACGTTTCATTCTAATCGATCATATCATATTCACGACAAAAAAATCCGGGCTGCTATAATGCTAAAATGTACCCTTTGTAAAGGACAATTATAAAAAAAGCCTAAGCTGCTTGTTGAAGCTGTCGTCTGTATTCTGCAGGCGGCAGCTTTTTCAAGTTCCACTGCCCGCGATAATGGTTATAGTACGTCATATAACT